>CAYWNG010000199.1:0-9948 GCA_964458685.1 uncultured Pirellulaceae bacterium | reverse complement strand
AATGCGCTACAAACCATCGTTCAGCAGCAACTACAATTGATGCAGAGCCAATTGCAATTGTTGTCTGGCTCGATGATCGCTGCCTCTTCACCAATAGCTTTCGCTACAACACCAGCCGTTCAACCCATACTGGCTCAACCCGTTGCAATTGAACAAGTTGCATCACAGCCTGTACTATCATCACACCCATCAACTCAGCCTTCAACTCAAACTTTGGCATTGCAACCTGCTACAACGCAACCTGCAAGCAACAATCCAAGCCTTGGCAGTTCCCCAACGATTGGTGCCAGCCAACCAACGGCGACAAAGGAGAGCGAAACTCCACCCGACACGAAGAGGGTCTTTGGCGCACAAGCTCGCGTCTCACTGCAATCAGCGAAAATTGAATCCGAGCAAGATCAGAAGCTGAAGCAATTCATACAGCAATACAATTCTCGGACAGCGAACTCCAAGGCCTACGCGCAGAAGCATCGTAAGCAATTGGCAGACCCGAGAACGGTTTCTGGATTCCAACCAGCGACCAAAGAGATGACCTACCCAATCGTCGTCGAACGCTCGAAGGGAGCTTACGTCTACGATATCGATGGACACCAGTACATCGATCTGACTTGCGGCTATGGATCGAACTTCTTCGGACACTCGCCTGACTTTATGGTCGAAGCACTCAGCAAGCAGATTGCAACCGGCTATGAGATCGGGCCGCAAAGTGTCTTGACGGGTGAAGTTGCAGAACTATTCTGCGAAGCGACTGGAAACGAACGTGTTGCGTTTTGCAATACAGGCAGCGAGGCGGTGCTTGGAGCTATTCGAATAGCAAGAACCGTAACCGGTCGTGACAAAGTCGTGATGTTCACTGGAGACTATCACGGAATTCTTGACGAAGTGATCGTGCGCCCCAATAAGAAGCACGTTAGCTTCCCAGCCGCACCTGGAATTCCAAGCTCGGCAGTCCAGAACATGGTCGTACTGGAGTACGGCACCGACGAAACGTTTCAAAAGATCGCCAATGAGATCGACCAATACGCTGCGGTGATTGTCGAGTCGGTGCAGAGCCGACGCCCAGACTATCAGCCTCGGGAGTTCCTTCACAAGTTGCGTCAGATCACGGAAAACAAACCAACCGCGCTGATATTCGACGAAGTGATTACCGGATTCCGTGCAGGCCTACAAGGCGCACAAGGCTATTTCGGCGTCAAAGCGGATTTGGCCACCTACGGCAAAGTTATCGGTGGAGGCATGCCTATTGGTGTTATTGCAGGCAAGACGCAATACATGGACGCCCTGGACGGTGGCTTCTGGCAGTTTGGAGATGATAGCCGTCCTGAAGTTGGTATGACCTACTTTGCTGGCACCTTTGTTCGACATCCATTGGCGTTAGCGGCTGCTAAACAGACACTGCTGTACCTGAAGCGATCTGAAAAAGAAGCTTACCAACACATGCAACGCATCTCCGATAAGCTAGAAGCCGGACTGCTCAATCTGATCGCTGAGACCGGTGCACCGCTCCGTATCGCTCGTTTCTGCTCATTGATCAAGCCTGAGTTTACGCAAGAGACCGCGTTTGGTGACTTGCTATTCGCAGCGGCTCGACGCCGAGGCCTCCATGTTTGGGAACACCGCCCTTGGTTCCTCACTCTGGCTCACTCAGAGAAGGACATCGATCAAGTACTTCAAATCATGCGCGACTCGATCATCGAAGTTCAAGATCTCGGCTTCCTGCCGCGAGCAACTCAAACTTCTCCCGCAATGGGATCTATCCAGTCCAGTATTGGACTTGAGTCTGTTGCCGCTAACTCGGTTCAACCACGTCAAGGAAAAGACCGCCAAGGAAATCCAGGCTGGTTCATTCCAGACACATCGAATCCGGGACAGTTTATCCAAGTCCAAACGCCGGCATTGTAGCAACACACTCCATGTGCGGTCCGCTACCCAATCGAAATACCACCCCAAGTTGCCAGTCGCTTTCATCATGAATACAGCCAATCAAGCAAGCTTCCTGACTACCAACAGCTTTCAAGTTTCTCCGCTAGCCGTTGGAACTACGACAAAGTCGTTTCCATCCAGCGAAGCTCAACTAGAGATTTGGTTGCACAGTCAGCTCTGCGTCGAGGCCAACTGTGCATTCAACGAATCGGTGACGCTTGAGCTGGTTGGTCCGTTGGAAAGCGACAAGCTGGAGCAAGCCTTGCGGCAGACGATTGAGCGGCACGAGATGCTTCGCGCTACCTTTAGCGAAGATGGTAAGTCTGTTTATATCGCCGACCGAGGGTCGATGGAGTATCACTTCGTCGACTGGTCGAATCTGAGTGAGAGCGAGGCGTTAAAACAACACTCTAAGGCTGTCGAGACCGAGGGGCGTCGGCCATTCGATCTACAACACGGGCCACTTCTCCGCGTGCGCGCGACAAAACTCGCTGCACAGCTCACAGCACAGCGACACTTGCTTACTATAACTGCCCACCATATCGTCATGGACGGTTGGTCTGCCTTCGTTTTCGCGAGGGATGTCGGTAATTTGTATGATCAACTGCGCGGAATTGAATCTACTGAGCTGCCCGTTGCGGACAGCTACGCGGCATATTCAGAAGCAATGATCCAGCATGAATCAAGTGCTCTGGGTCGAATGGATGCCGACTATTGGAGTAAGCAGTTCTCCGATGACATTCCTTCTCTGGATCTCCCAACCGATTTCGCGCGAGGCGACTTGAGAACCTACCAAAGCCGCCGCTACGATCACAAGATTTCGGCTGAGCGACTTGCCGTTATTCGCAAAACTGCTGCCAAACTTGGTTGTAGCCTGTTCAACTTTGTTTTCGGCGGCTTCCATGCCTTTCTCGCTCGCCTGACCGGCCAATACGACTTTAGCATCGGAGTTCCTACGGCTGGTCAAGCGTCGATGAACTTTCAGAACTTGATTGGGCATTGCGTCAATACCGTTCCCATCCGAACCAAGATCGACCTGCAAGCGACGGTACAAGAGTACGCCAAACAATCGCGATTGGGGATGTTGGATTCTCTTGAGCATCAGCGATACACCTTCGGTAGCCTGGTTCGAGACATCAATCCACCGCGCGATCCAGCGCGACCGCCAGTCTTCTCGGTAATGATTAACATCGATCCCGAACTCGATGGTAAAGCGTTGGGCTTTTCGGGCTTAGAAGTCAAGCTTCACGTCGAACCACGAATGTTTGAGAATTTCGAATGGTTCATCAGCGGCGTGATTCGTCGCGATGGACAACTAGAATTGCAATGCCAGTACAATAGCGATCTTTTCCTGCACTCGACAATCGAACACTACCTCCAGTGCTTTGAGACATTCTTGCTGTCGATGGCTAACGAGCCGCAGCGAAAGCTTGCCGAGCTGTCGATGTTGAGCGTTCAGCAGCGTCAACTAATCAATGTCCAGTGGAATGCAACCGAGCGTGACTATGCTACGAACACGACTGTCTTTCGAGAGATTGCTTCGCAAGCATCGAAGACGCCCAACAGAACCGCGGTGACTTTCGATGGTCGCGACCTGAGTTACTCGCAGTTGCTGACCATGGCTAATCAGCTCGCGCACTACTTGCTTCAGAAGGGTGTTCAGCGAGGCGATCGAGTTGGTGTGTGCATGCCGCGATCTCTCGAGATGTTAGCAAGCACGCTGGCTCTTTGGCAAATCGGCGCAGCCTACGTGCCGCTCGACCCAGCCTATCCCGCTGATCGACTGCGCATGATGGTGGACGATGCGGGACTCAAGCAAGTCATCGCGATGTCCAAGTTACCGGCTGAGATTGTTCCATCGACCGTCCAAGTTGTCGATCTGATCGAAGTTCGCGCGCAGCTACAACACATGCCTGTGACCCCGGTTGCCACGGACTATTCTCCGAGCGATATCGCGTATGTTATTTACACTTCCGGTTCCACAGGAAAGCCTAAGGGCGTGCAAGTTCCACACGGAAGCGTTGTCAACTTCTTACACGCGATGCGCGAACAGCCGGGGATGACGCCAGAGGATCGACTACTTGCAATTACCACTCTGTCGTTTGATATCTCAGTTCTAGAACTTTTCTTGCCGCTTACCATCGGCGCTCACGTCGTCATTGCCGATCAAGCATCCGTAGTCGACGGTAAGAAATTGCGGAATCTGCTTGATCAACACGGCATAACCTACATGCAAGCAACTCCATCGACATGGCGGATGTTGCTTGAGGATGGTTGGGAAGGCAATCGAAGCCTCAAAGCCTTGTGTGGAGGCGAAGCATTTCCCCGAGACCTCGCCAAGCGACTGCACAGCAAGTGTCGTGAAGTTTGGAACATGTATGGACCAACTGAAACGACAGTTTGGTCCACAGCATTCCAAATTGTCGATCCGGATTTGCCGATCAACATAGGCAAGCCGATTGCAAACACTCAGTTGTACGTCTTAGACTCCAACATGCAGCAAGTTCCAATCGGAGCTACTGGCGAGCTATACATTGGTGGAGCAGGCGTGACGTGCGGCTATCTGAATCGGCCAGAACTGACCGAAGACCGATTTGTTGAAAATCCGTTTTTCAATCCCTTCAAGGACTACGTCAATCATCGGCTCTATCGAACTGGCGACTTGGTTCGCTACCACGCCGATGGAAATGTTCAGTACTTACAGCGCAATGATAAGCAAATCAAACTGCGCGGGCATCGAATCGAACTGGGCGAGATCGAATATCGCCTCTCGCAAGTTGAACAAGTCAAGCAAGTTGTCGTCGTAGTGCGTGAAGATCAAGCCAACGATCCTCGTTTAGTCGCATACTTTGTTCCTCAGTCGGTGGGCTCGCTTTCGCCCGACTTGTTACGCGAATCACTGCAGCGAGAATTGCCAGCGTACATGATTCCGCAGTACTTCGTTCAGCTCGACAAGTTGCCTCAGACTGCCAACGGAAAGATCGACCGCAAACAGTTGCCACCACCAACAGGCTCGCGATCAACTCCTTCGATCGTTGCGCCGCGAACTCAATCAGAATGCCTTCTCGCCGACCTATGGCGTGAAGTTTTGGAGGTCGACACGATTGGAGTACAGGATAACTTCTTCAATCTGGGAGGACATTCGCTGCTGGTGATTCAAGTGATCTCTAGAATTGAACAATCTCAAGGCGTACGCTTGGGTCCGCAGGAGTTTCTTGTTGGAACATTAGAACAGTTGGCCGCCAAGCTCGACTCGCTGCTTTCAGCGACTCAGTCCGAGCCAGCCACGAATAAAGACGAAAGCGACTCAGCGAAGTCAGCTCAGACGTCCCCAGCGACTTCTATATCCTCGCTGAAATCGACTGAGGAGCCAGCGAACGGGTGGCTGCAGAAGCTTTGGCGTCGCTAGTTCCATACGCTTCGTAGCTCAAACAAACGATTCAAGACAAATGAACGTACAATTCATCGGCAATTCGGAACAACAGATTCTGACTAGCTACCATGCGCCACTGATCGTTGGGTTGCACAGGGAACTGCACAGTGGGTTGCACAGTGGGCCAAGCGGTGGACAGTCAACGGGAGTATTGATTGCGACGCCGATTGGTACCGAGTATCTGCGTACACACTGGGCCGTACGCCGATTGACACAGCAATTGACACGAGCTGGATTACCCGTGTTGCGATTTGACTATCGCGGCTTGGGCGATTCTTCGCAGGACATTTCTGAAGTTCACAGTTTAGTCGATTGGTACGAAGATCTCCGTGAAGCTGCTTGGTCCTTGCAAAGCCAATCCGGTTGCCATCGAATTGTCATCATCGGCCTTCGACTTGGTGCAGCCATTGCAATCGGCGCTGCGTCGGATAACGAAGGCATCGAAGGCTTAACACAGATCATCGGCTGGCAACCGGTACTCGACGGTAAGGACTATCTACAATCGCAGAGAAGCATGCAGGCTTGCATGCTGGACCTGTGGCCCACACCGATTAACGCAATCGCCAATCGGACTCATGAAGAAATTCTTGGTTGTCTGTACTCACGTCGGCTGCTGGACGAGATTGAGTCCATCAATCTTAAGCGTGATCCATCTATTGGATTGCCCAAGAGTGTTCGCTACATCGATGTCAGCGAATCTGATTCAACTCACGAAAGCAAACAGGAAGTCAATTCGCCCTTGAACACGGCAATTCGCAGCGATTCGAACACAAGCACGAATACGGTCGAGAATCCTGCATGGGACGACTTACGCTACTTAGAAATCGCCTGGCTACCCGTACAGGAACCAAGGCAGATTCTTAAGCTGATTCAATCCTCTGCGAAGGAGGCCCAATAGTGGTTCATGAAATAGTATTGCGATTTGGCCCAAACGACCAGTTGGTCGGAGTCCTGACCGAACCAGCTACCGATGCCAACAGTACAAAAAACTCATCGAAGGCGAACTCTCCGATCGCTGTTTTTTTGAACGCTGGAGTTGTCCATCGCGTCGGTCCACATCGCATGAACGTACAGATTGCCAGGGCTCTAGCCGACGCGGGATATCGCAGCCTGCGAATCGACCTGTCTGGTCTGGGTGACAGTCCGATACGAACTGATGCAACGGGCGCCGCGCAACGAGCCCTGATCGATATTCAAGATGCATTTGATAAATTACGAGACTTAACGGGCGTCGATCGCTTCGCAGTGATTGGTCTATGCAGCGGTAGCTTTCACGCTCATCAAATCAGCTTAATCGACCAACGGGTTTGTGGAGCGGTCTTCATCGATGGCTTTGCCTTTGCCACTCGTAAGCATCGTCGACGCAAGATCTACAAAATACTCAGCTTTCGTTTTGTGCGAAATTTGATCAAGCGACGTATGCTCAAGCTGACCCCGCTGGAGTTCTTGGCAAGTTCAGGAGAAGGATTGGAGCAGGCGCAGTTCTTCGAGGGTCACTCAGACCGTCATACCATTGCGAAAGAGATTGAGCAGATGGTTCGCAATGGCCAGCGACTACATTTCGTCTACACCGGCGGACATCCTGACATTTCCGCCGCTGCGCAGTTCACCGAGATGTTCGAACTTTCTTGCGATAGCAGTCTGATTAGCGTCGAGTATTTTGGTAATGCGGAACACACCTTTCCATTGGTGCAAAGCCGAAAAGAGCTGATCGAATCGATCGTGAACTGGTATCGACGATTTCCAGCCATGCCAGTGACTCGCGATCGCTGCGAAACAGTCAACGATTCATCGGACACCGGAGCCGATGAAAAGGAATCCAGCGAGAAGATTGCTAGTGCGGTAGGAGCTCCAATCACTAGTCCATGTCCTAGTCCAAGCACTAGTCCATGGGCTCTTCCACCCAGCCCACTCGCCATTCCGACGCATGGCGTTTAACGGCGACTGTGTTCGCACGTACGTCGTTTAACGGCAAGCCGAAGGCGACTGTGTCTTCACGTACTTCGTTACACTCCTCTCAACGGTAACCCGCATGCGTCTGTTCGTAGGCTCGCGCCGCTACACTCTCGATCGAATCCTAGAGTCACCGAGGCACAACGAGAGATAGGAACACAGTCGCCTGCGGCTTGCCGTTAAACAATCACCCACTGTGCTCTCACGCACTTCGCTGCACGTCGTTTAACGGCAAGCCGAAGGCGACTGTGTCTTCACGTACTTCGTTGCGTTCCTCTCAACGGTAACCCGCATGGGACTGTTCGTAGGCTCGCGCCGCTACACTCTCGATCGAATCCTAGCGTCCCCGAGGCACGACGAGAGATAGGAACACAGTCGCCTGCGGCTTACCGTTAAACAATCAACCACTACGTTCTCACGCACTTTGTTGCACAGCACTATCCGCCGCCGACGAGTGTTACGGCTTCTACGATATCGCCGGCTTGCAATGTTCGCTGCGAGTGCTCGGATCGAGGTACGATATCAAGATTGATTTCAACGGCGACTAGATGACTGCGTATCGCTACCATTTCCAATAACTGAACTATCGTACAAGACTCAGGGACTTGCAACGATTGGCCGTTGAATTGAATTGTTATCGACGCCGTAGGGCTCATGGCAGATGGTCTTATTTGTAGCTCAACATGCAAGTCTTGAAGTAGGGAACAGTGCGTTCCCTACTTCAAACTTCTCAATTCCAACTTCCAACTTCACCTTACTCGTCGAAGGCGGCGTCGAACGCGCGATCGCTGGGGCTGAAGTTCATGTTCTTGGTGAATCGACAGGCTTCGGCAGCGCCGAATTCGCGATTCATTCCGCTATCTTCCCACTCGATGCTCAGCGGTCCTTGGTAGTTGATCGCGTTGAGCGCGCGAATGATCTCTTCAAAGTTGACACCACCGCGGCCTGGGCTGCGGAAATCCCAGCCTCGTCGTGGATCGCCAAAGTTCAAGTGGCTGCAGAGGATTCCAGTTTTGCCATTGAGCGTTTGGATCGCGTCCTTGACGTGAACGTGGTAGATGCGGTCAGGGAACGCGCGAATAAACTCGACGGGGTCAACGCCTTGCCAAATCAAGTGGCTTGGGTCGAAGTTGAAACCGAACTCTTCTCGATAGTCCAGAGCTTCAAGAGCCTTCTCTGCCGAGTATAGATCGAAGGCGATTTCTGTCGGGTGGACTTCCAAGGCGAATTTGACTCCGCACTCTCCGAATACGTCAAGAATTGGATTGAACCTCTCGGCCAGCAGCTTAAATCCGTCTTCAACCATCGCCGAAGAAACTGGTGGGAACGAGTACAGCAAGTGCCAAATGCTCGAACCTGTAAAGCCATTAACAACGCCCACGCCGAACTTCTTGGCTGCCCGAGCTGTTTGCTTTAGTTCTTCAGCCGCGCGGTGGTTGACTCCAGCAGGATTGCCGTCGCCCCAAACGTAGTCAGGCAGAATCAACTTGTGACGAGCGTCGATGTTGTCCAGAACGGCTTGACCAACCAAGTGGGCGCTGATGGCGTGGCACTGAAGACCATGCGATTCAAGCAGTGCTCGCTTCTTCGAGCAGTAGTCGTCTTGAGTCAGCGCCTTGTCGACCTCGAAATGGTCGCCCCAACAAGCCAGCTCGATTCCGTCATAGCCGAATTGTGCGGTCAGCTTTGCCATCTGCTCCAAAGGTAGATCAGCCCATTGACCAGTAAACAACGTGACGGGACGCGCCATAATTTCACCTCTTCGAGAACTTCTTCACCGTAAACGAGATTTTCGGGACCGGAAAAACACAATGAGAGCATTTAGATTAACGCTTATTGGCCTAGTCCGGTAGTGGGGTCAGCGGAGAGTTCGGCTAACACTCAATTTCTGAGATATCAGCGGCTATCATTTTCTACATTACTTCCTTTGCGCCGCGAATCCGACTCCAGGATTTGAAGCGTAGCCCGATCATGGAGCGATTCTGTTGTGCCAAGCGCTGTTCACCTCTGGTCGGTGCATCTACTTGAAGTAGCAGCCCTCTTCCCAATCGAACATATAGCTGAAGACGAGTACTGCGATGGAGACAGTGACTTCAGAAGAGCGGTACAAGCCTTTGATTCGTTTCGGATCATGTCGCTGCCAATATGCGCATCTTCGATCGTCCTTCCAAAGATGAAATGCCCGAAATCTTCCAATACAACGATCTGGCCTTCGCCCTATGACATTTAGACGACTCTCGCCACAACTCCATGTGTAGCACTGCGAACCCAATGCGCTTTCGATGTTTGATTTCAGCGCTACTGGCCCAGGCAATTCGCAGTAAACGTCGTGTGGCCACGTGGCAGTACCCGCTACTGAGAAACTCGTCCCAGCCCATTCAACATCAACGACTCGTGGCCCGATGAGCAGGCCGAAGAAAGGTCGTATTCTGAAGATGATGGATTCATCACGTTCGTTACGATAGACAAACGATGTTCGGTTCTGCATCGTTAAGTCGAACGCGATGACAGACTTCATTTCAATCTCGATTGGACGGACAAAGACAGGATTGGTAAGAAAATGGGGGGTAAGAAAATGTAGGGTGCGGTTGAGGTACGAAACCCACCGCGTCATGAAGTATAACAATGTTTAGTGTTCT
>CAYWNG010000198.1:0-9983 GCA_964458685.1 uncultured Pirellulaceae bacterium | reverse complement strand
TGGGCTAGGTAAATCGCTGGGCCTTCGGCCCGAAAGCCCAGAAAAAGCACAACTTCAAAACTAACGCTCAACCGCTTATATACCCGAATTTGCATATCAAGGAATTTTCAAAGCGCTAGAGTTCTGAACGACTAGGCAAAACGGCTTGAATGTCTTGTCTCTTTATAATCCCAAGACCGTTTCGGCTATCTTTTGAAATTGGCAAGTTGTCGCCTATCACGAAGTACTCATTAGCCCCCAAACGCACTGGCGATGAAACGAAGTTAGCCGGGTCGCGCTCGTTTTGCTGTAAGTAGAGGTCTCGCAGAACGTGTAGGCTTTGAGCACCGATCTGTCCTCGTTTAACAACTAGCTCGATTGTTGTCATCGGCGACTCGATGGCTTGTCCGCCCTGCATTTTAAACAGGTCGCGATTCCCATCGCTAAAGCTAACCGATACTAGAATTTGGCTATCGACGACTGCGTAAGCGATCTCCTGAGGCTGGCGTTTTTGGGGCCTGAGGTCGACTTCAAATGAGAATTGCTCGCGCTTGTACGTGGATCGTATTTCAAGTATGGCGTCCGTTGAGGTTTGCGAATCTTCAAGCTGGATGATCGTCAACAGATCGTCAACCTTTGAAAGTCGTCGGGGTGTTGAATGATCGAAGATGTAGTCATCGACAACCGACTGACAATCGTCTTGTTCGGTGTTTTCAGTCGTGGGAGGATTCGGGAATGTTGTTGATGGTGTCGTTGATGAGTCGCTAGAGCCGGCGATGCTTTGTTGGGAGCTTGGGTTGTAACACCACGCGATTCGATCTCCTTCTCGCCACACTAACGGAATCGAGCGATCGATCCGAGCTGCTTGCTCAGCCACTTTCTGACTCTCGCTGGTTGAGTTCGTTTGATTCTCATCAGCCTTAGCTTTCTTAGGATAGAATCGCCAATAGCGAAAGCGGTCTTGAGGTACTGAACAGACAGGAATGGCAACGTCCAGAAGTTCAGCCAAAGACTTCTGGTAAAGCTTTCCGTCGATCATCAGCTCGCCGTTCCTAAAGTCGATCTCTTCACCAGGCAGCCCCCAAACTCGTTTGCAGTTCCATAGCTCACCTTCAAGAGTCTTGTTCGAATCGCGGTCAATTCGAGAACTTCCAAAGATCACGCATTGAAGTCGACGGATTGGAGCGTCGGAGTCTATTTCTTGGGCCGCGACCTGATCGCCAGGGGCGATTGGCCCGGCTTCGCATGGCAATTGACAGTTAGGACAGGTCAATGGAATTGTCTGCGAATAGGTTTCGGCCGCAATTCGCCAGCGTTGCCCGCATCGATCGCAGGTGCAAAGTCTGGATGGTCCCCATATGAACGGAACCATGGAACCCGAGGTGACTTCGAACGGGATGGTAGGAGCTTTAGAATTTGAGCAGCTAATAACGGTGGCAAGTATGGCTGACAATAATGCGATTCGCGGCACAAAACTCAGCTTTCGGGAGAATAGTTCTTTCTCCGGGCACACTTTGACTATGCGACTATCGGGGTACAATTTACGATTCCTCTATTCCACGGCGGTCTCGAAAGATACCTGGAAGTGGGGCACTCGATCAACGAGCAATTCAGGGCATCGGGACACATTTTAGCATTCGATTTAGGCAGGAAACTCATGAGTACGCCAAGTGGTTCTCCACGGACCATTTTCCAAAAGATCTGGGACGATCACGTTGTTTACGCAGAACCCGGAAAACAATCGATCCTCTACATCGACCTCCATTTGGTACACGAAGTAACTAGCGCACAAGCTTTTGAGGGTCTCAGGATTGCAGGGCGTAGCGTTCGGCGACCAGCTCGAACTATTGCGACGCCAGATCACAACGTGCCCACAACCAATCGCAACCTGCCGATCGCAGACCCCATTTCGAAGCAGCAGGTGGACACGCTTCGCAAGAACTGCCAGGAGTTCGGTATTCGGCTGTACGACCTCAACGACGTCAATCAAGGCATCGTGCACATCATCGGCCCCGAGCTGGGATACACGCAACCAGGGATGACAATTGTCTGTGGCGACAGCCATACGGCCACGCACGGAGCTTTCGGTGCACTCGCCTTCGGAATTGGAACAAGCGAAGTCGAGCACGTTTTGGCTACACAGACTCTGTTGCAATCACTGCCCAAGACCTACGAGCTGCGAGTTGAAGGACAATTGGCGGCTGGCGTTACCGCCAAAGACCTGATTCTGTACTTGATCGGCAAGCTCTCCACCGATGGTGGAACAGGTTATGTACTGGAATACACAGGTCCTGTTGTCCGTGCGCTCAGCATGGAAGAGCGAATGACAGTCTGCAACATGTCGATCGAAGCGGGGGCTCGAGCCGGCATCATCGCGCCTGACGAAACGACTTATAACTATCTCCGTGGCCGACAATTTGCACCGAAGGATTTTGATGCGGCGGTAGCCAAATGGAAGCATCTGCCCAGCGATCCAGGCGCTACCTACGACAAGGTCAGCATCTTCCAAGGAGCGGACATCGAACCGCAAGTTACCTGGGGCACCAATCCAGGGCAGGTTTGCTCGATCTCGGCCAAAGTGCCAAGTCCCGCTGACTTCGCAGATGAGACCGAACAGAAGACAACAGCCGCATCGCTCGAGTATATGGGGCTCAAGGCTGGTACTCCCATGGATCAAGTGAACATCAATCGAGTCTTCATTGGTTCATGCACCAACGCGCGGATTGAAGATTTACGAGCCGCGGCCAAAGTCGTAAAGGGTTATCGCGTTAGCAGTCAAGTGAATGCGATGGTGGTTCCAGGTAGTGGCCAGGTGAAGCGGCAAGCTGAACAAGAAGGCCTGGATGCTATCTTCCGAGAGGCTGGCTTTGAATGGCGCGAAGCGGGTTGCAGCATGTGCTTGGCGATGAATCCTGATCGATTGGAGCCAGGCGAGCGTTGTGCATCGACCAGCAATCGAAACTTTGAAGGCCGCCAAGGCAAGGGCGGACGGACTCACTTGGTTTCGCCAGCGATGGCTGCGGCGGCTGCGATCAAGGGGCATTTTCATGACATCCGCGACTGGGACTACAAAGGCTAGAGAGGCCAAGAGGACATAATCATGCGACCATTTACAGTTCATGAAGGCATAGTTGCATTGCTGGATCGAGCCAACGTTGATACCGACCAGATCATTCCTAAGCAGTTTCTGAAGCGAATCGAGCGAACGGGGTTTGGACAGTACCTGTTTTTCGACTGGCGTTTTTTGGACAATGGACAGGAAAATCCAGATTTCGAATTGAACCAGCCCGTAGCTCGCGGGGCCTCCATCCTACTGGCTCGACGCAACTTTGGCAGTGGCTCCAGCCGCGAACATGCGGTCTGGGCCTTGGATGACTATGGATTTCGAGCGGTTTTGGCTCCCTCGTTCGCAGATATCTTCTTCAACAACTGCTTCAAGAACGGCGTTTTGCCAATTAAGTTGTCCGAAGAGCAGATCGAAGGGCTATTTCAGCGTTCCCAGCAGCACGCCCCGTACCGACTCAAGATTGACTTGAATAACTTGAACGTCAGCGATGATTTCGGCTTGACGTTGAGCTTCGAAGTGCAAGAATTCCGGCGACATTGTCTGTTGAACGGGCTGGACGACATCGGGCTAACATTGGCTCACGAAGACAAAATTAGTCAATATGAGGCGGCTCGCGGATACGCTTAACCCGAGTTAGCATCGCGGCTAAAGAATTTACAGGAAATCAGATGACTTACACCTTCCAACCATTCGGATTCGTCGCTTCACAGTGGAATCCAGTGGTCTCGCCAAGCTTTGTGCAGCCCGCGCTGCCCGTCGTTCATGCTTGGGACGATGATGATGACGACGATGACTTGGAAGATGACGATGAGGAAGTGCCAGGCCTAGAACCGGATGTCGATGGTGGTGCAGTCCCAGTAGTCGAAGAAGAGGAAGAGCAGGACCCGTTTCAAGATTTCGACGAAAACGATTTCGATGATGAATTCGACGACGACTTTGAGGAAGAGTTAGAGGACGACTACGAAATCGAACCTGACGATAGCGAGATGTTCCCAGAAGCCGACGACGATGCCGAGCTGGGCGACGACGATTTGGATGTTCTCGATTAGTTCTTAGAAATTGGATTGTTAACTGTGACTCAAGTTGAACACGATGTCTTGGTCGTTGGTGGTGGTCCTGGTGGATATGTAGCTGCGATTCGCGCGGCTCAACTGGGCATGAATGTTGCCTGCGTTGACGAAAATCCAGTTTTCGGAGGCACCTGTCTTCGCGTTGGTTGTATTCCAAGCAAGGCACTGCTTGAATCCAGCCACCAGTTCCATGTCGCGAAGCATGAATTGGCTGGTCATGGAATCAAAGCTTCTGGAGTCGAACTTGATCTAGCGGCGATGTTGGCTCGCAAAGACAAGATCGTTAGCCAACTGACTTCCGGCATCGCCATGCTGTTCAAGAAGAAAAAGGTCCAAGGCTACAACGGTCGCGGACGCTTGATCGGCACGGACACCGTCGAAGTTACGTCTGCCGGCGGAACACAAACGATCAAGGCCAAGCACATTATCCTGGCAACGGGCAGCCGCCCAGCGACGATGCGCGGAGTCGAATCGGACGGACAGTTCATCGGCGATAGCACGATGGCTCTTGGCTTTAGCGAAGTTCCCAAGCACTTGGTTGTGATTGGCGGCGGTTACATTGGTCTCGAGCTCGGCAGCGTGTGGGCTCGACTTGGTAGTCAAGTCACAGTGCTCGAAGCCATGGAGCGAATCCTCCCTGGACTGGATCTTGAGATTGGCCAGATTGCTCATCGAACTTTCGAAAAGCAAGGCATTCAGTTCCGCACCGGAGCTTGGGTCGAAAGTGCTAAGCGAGTCGGCGACAAGTGTGTCGTCCAGTGCAAAGGTGCCGATCCGATTGAATGCGATCGCGTTTTGCTTTCTGCCGGTCGCGTGCCATGCTCAGACAATCTCGGACTTGAGAATGTTGGCTTGCTGACTAATGCTCGCGGGTTTGTACCAGTTGATGCACATTTTCAAACGGCAGTACAAGGTGTCTATGCCATTGGCGACTTGATCGGCGGTGCTATGTTGGCTCACAAGGCCAGCGAAGAGGGCATCGTCTGCGTTGAGAACATCGCTGGCATCAAGAGTCACGTGAACTACGACGCGATTCCAGCCGTGGTCTATACGAACCCCGAGATTGCATCGGTCGGCAAGACTGAGGAGCAGCTCAAGGAAGCTGGGGTTGAATACAACAAGGGCATTTGTCCCTACGGAGCCAGTGGTCGAGCACTCGCGCTGGGCGATACCTCAGGTCGCGTCAAGATGCTGGCTGATGCCAAAACGGACCGCCTGCTGGGTGTGCATATCATCGGAGCGCATGCCGGTGATTTGATCGCGGAAGCGGTTGCGGCGATTGAATTTGGTGCCAGCAGCGAAGACTTGGCTCGCACCTGCCACGCTCACCCAACTCTTTCTGAACTCTTGCACGAAGCGGCCATGGCTGTCGACAAACGTGCGATTCACACTGCTTAACCGAAATCCATGCCTGCAATCTTTGACTACCACTGGACTGTGCAGGAACGGGAAATCGATGGGCTCGGTCACGTCAACAATGTTGAGTACATTCGCTGGATGCAAGACGCCGCCGTCGCCCACTCGGCAGCTCAAGGCTGGACCAGCCAGCGATACTTCGAGCTTGGCGCAGGTTGGGTAGCAAGATCACACAAGATCGAATATCTATCGCCCGCATTACCGGGCGATGAAGTCATTGTTCGAACTTGGGTCGCGAGCTTCGACAAAATTCGCTCGCTTCGTAAGTTTCGGATTCTGCGGAAAAGCGACGAGAGCGCCTTGGCACTTGCCGAGACTTTATGGGTCTTTGTCAATCTCGAGCGGCATCAGCCATGTCGCGTACCTGAACAGGTCCGCGAAGCATTCATTCTGGTTAGCGATGCGGATGTCGCTTGACGGTGTTTGGGCTAAGCAGCGTCGGGTCGAGCGTTGTTAGTCCAGTGGCCGCTGGGGTCTGTTCCGCGAGCGTGCACACCCTTCTCGTTCCATCCTAAAGCCGCGCGAACATCAGCACTGCAATATCGCAAGGTCAGTCCACATCGCCTGCGCGGTGAGGTGTTGCCTTCTGAACCATGAAGCAGCAGATCGCTGTGAATCGAAAACTGACCAGCCTTCAGAATGTCAGGCACAAAGTATCCATACTGCTCGGGATTGTCGATCGTTTGATTCAGCACATTGTGCTCGGATGGATCGCTCGGGCGGAAGGTCATGTGCCCAAAGTGATGCGAGCCCGCGATAAAGTTCATGCAAGCGTTTTCAACATCTGCATCGTCGATCGCAAGCCAAACAGTCAACGCCTTGGATGGTGAAAGCGGCCAATAGCTGGCGTCTTGGTGCCAAGCGACCGCCATCCCATCATGCGGCATCTTGCAGAAGAAGTGAGAGCCCCACGCGATAACATTTTCACCAAGGATGTCCGAAACATAGTCGATGATTCGTGGATTGGTGAGGATATCGTAGACCGGACCATACTTGAGATGCGCGGAACTGATCGAGTAGCTGTTGCCGCCTTGAGCGATCACGCGTTGGAGTAAGTCATCGAAATAGCCTCGAACCTCGGTGATTTCGTCGGTTGTGTAGGCTTGAAGCGGCGCGAGATAACCAAGCTTGTTGTAATCTGCAATTTGCTGTTGGCTAAGGTGCTTAGGATTCGGGTTAGTAACTGGGTGAAAGGAAAGGTCTCGTTCGAGAGCTTCCAATTGATCGTTGGTTGGAATGACGCTGAATTGACGTGACATTGCAATGATCCTTAGGTAGGAGGGTGATCAGATGCGGTTTGATTAGATGCGGGTTGGTTAGATTCAGGTTGGTTAGGTGTGGGTCGATTGGCGTTGAGCGATCAGTAGATCCAGCTCGGCGCGAAGCTTTCCGAGGATTTCATCGTAGGTAAAGGCGCCAAGCGATTCTTCGCCCTTCTTTAGGTTAACACGCGTTGGACCGCACCATAATCCCAAGTCGGCATCGTCCGTTTCGCCAGGCCCGTTGACTCGACAGCCCATCACGGCGATCGTAATGGCATAGTCTTTAGCGTATTCTGTCATAAGTTTAACTTGAGCGGCCAACTCAACGAACGCTTCGTTTTCAACGCGTGAGCAACTTGGACAGGAGATAATATTGAGTTTTGTTGGATCCAACGCAACGACACTGCGCAGTCGGCCAGCGTAAATGTCTTCGATGATTTGTCGGCCGGCCTGGATCTCTTCTGGCTTTCGCGAGTTCGGTACCGTTAGCGAGACTCGCAATGTATCGCCGATTCCACGACCGATTAATTGTTCAAAGGCGATGCGAGTCTTGATGATACCGTCGGGAGGCAGACCTGCTTCGGTAACGCCTAAGTGTAAAGGCACATCGGGACGAGCTTCCGCGAAGGCTTGGTTAATACGTACAACCGTAGCAGGATCGCTGTCCTTGAGCGAGACAACGAAACGAGTAAATCCCAGTCGCTCCAGCTCTTCGACATGCTCTAGGCCGCTGGCCATGATAGGTCCAACTTCATCGTGCGCGGGGAACTTTGCTTTGATGGCGGGATCGACGCTTCCGCAGTTGACTCCAATGCGTATGGCACAGTCGTTGCTGGCAGCCACGTCGACCAAGAACTTAACCTTCTCCTGCCAAGTCTTAGACTTCTCGTGATGGTAAAGATGTCCGGGGTTGTAGCGAATCTTGTCCACATGCGGTGCGACTTTTTCTGCCAAGCGATAATTCTCTTGCAGGTCGACGCTCAAGTTGGCTTCGGTCTGTTTGCGGATTTCGGCGAGCGCCTCGGCGTCCTTGTCGCTGTCCACAGCAATACGGACAACATCAGCACCGGCATCGCGGAGTGCGTTGACTTGTTGGACGGTCGCCGCCACGTCCTGCGTTTTGGTCGCCGTCATGCTCTGCACGGCGATTGGATGCGCAGCACCGATTTGAATGGACCCGATGCGAACTGACCGTGTAGGATTGCGTTTAATTGCCATTGGTTCTCAGTGTTTTCAGAAATTCAGTCACGTTCGACCCATTCCTCAGATCGAAAGCGAGCCGCCGGAAGGAACCGTCGAGCCCTCATTATTCATGGGAACACAGTATTGTAGTCTCCCGCTCCCAGATCGATAAGTCTACGAAAACGTGCGATAAATTCGGTCAGTGGCGTAGGCTTGCCCCGTAGTGGCCTGTTAGCAAACCTGCAATAATCTTGCGCAGCTTTGGCGAAATCGACTGACGATTTTGCCGGGCCCTTATCGCACTTGACTGACCTACATTGGATTTTCTGGGAGCACTTGTCGTGGCGTTTACCATCGGCGTTGATATCGGTACCTCAGGTACAAAAAGCCTTTTGATCGATCCTGACGGTAACATCTTAGCCGAAGCATCGGCGTCCTACGGGGTCTCGATGCCCAAGCCGATGTGGACCGAGCAAGATCCGGAAGATTGGTGGAATGCAGTCGTCAAGACAGTTAGGGCTGTCATCAAGCAATCCAAAGTCGCCAAAACGGACGTAAAGTGCATCGGCTTATCAGGCCAAATGCATGGATCGGTCTTCTTGGACAAGAATGACAAAGTCATACGTCCAGCTCTGCTTTGGAATGATCAGAGAACCGCAAAAGAATGCGAAGAGATCACCACTTTGGCCGGCGGGCGATCCGAACTCATCCGCATGGTCGCCAATCCAGCTCTCACTGGATTTACCGCGCCTAAGATTCTTTGGCTACGGAACAACGAACCCAAGAAGTACGAAAAGCTACGCCGTGTCCTGCTACCGAAAGACGATGTACGCCGTCGCTTGACCGGCGAGTACGCGACGGATGTTAGCGATGCCAGCGGCATGCTGCTACTGGACGTGCGAAATCGCTGCTGGTCTACAGAGTTACTCGGCAAGCTGCAGTTGGACCCGAGCCTGCTTGGGACAGTCTACGAATCGGAACAAGTAACGGGAACGTTAACCGCTGAAGCTGCCGAAAAGCTCGGACTGACAACTGAGTGTAAGGTTGTGGGTGGAGCAGGGGACTGCGCGGCAGGTGCAATCGGAAATGGTATCGTCCAAAAAGGTATCATGACCGCATCGTTGGGGACTTCTGGTGTGATGTTCGTGCATTCCGATCAGCCGCAGATTGACTCGCAGGGGAGGCTGCATACCTTCTGCCATGCTGTCAACGGAAAGTGGCACATGATGGGCGTGACGCTCTCTGCGGCTGGATCGCTTCAGTGGTTCGTGGAAAACATCTGCAAAGAATTGTCGACTCGCCGAGGCACTGATGCTTATCAAACGGTTGGTTCCGAGGCTTTGGCTGTTCCAGTTGGCAGCGAAGGTTTGCTCTTCGCTCCTTATCTCGCCGGCGAACGCACGCCGCACGCCGATCCGAACGCTCGCGGCTGTTTCGTAGGCCTAACGACCAAGCATGAACGAGGTCACATGGCCCGCGCTGTGATGGAAGGTGTCGCGATGAGTCTTCGCGAGAGCATGGAGATCATCAAGGACTTAGGCGTGCCGATTCGCGAAATGCGGGTGAGTGGTGGAGGAGCCAAGAGTGCTCTTTGGCGTCAGATCTTTGCTGACGTGATGGACCAAGCGGCTTGTACGATCAATGCAGAACAGGGCCCAGCCTTTGGAGTCGCTCTACTCGCATCGGTCGGCATCGGGCAGTACAGCAATATCGAAGAAGCGTGCAAAGCGACGATTCAGGTCGTCAATAAGACTCAGCCCAAGAAACCGTCCGTCAAGCAATACGACAAGCTGTTTCCGATCTACCAAAGTCTCTACGGCAACCTCAAGAGTGTTTTTGCCGAAATCGCGAAGCTGTGATCCAATCGACATGATGAATTGGTACTACTCTGCATCTTGAGTAGCCTGGGAATGTACGTTTGTTGAACTCTCCCGCGCGCTGTACCTGACCGTTTAGCGAATCAACTCATTCGCGGGAGAGTCGCTTGGCGAGTCCCGCGAGCCAAAG
>CAYWNG010000197.1:0-9992 GCA_964458685.1 uncultured Pirellulaceae bacterium | reverse complement strand
TGATAGCCGATAGAGGCGTCTTGAGTTCATGCGAAGCTCCTGCCACAAAGTCGCGTCGAATCGACTCTAATCGCACAAGCTCGGTGACATCCTGAAACACCAGCGTCATGCCAGCGACCGGTTCACCAGCCATCGGAGCAACTCGCAGCCGCACTTCACGCGGATGGTGCGAGTAAGTCTGAAAGGTGGTGTCGACAATCTTATGCGTCTCGAGCGCTTCACGCGTTGCAAGTTGTACCGCTTCGTATCGCACCAAGCCGATCAGCGGCTTGCCGGTCACTTGAGCCAAGTCGATCGATAGAATACTACGTGCGGCGCGATTTACAAATAAGATGCTGCCCATCGCATCAATGGCGATGACGCCTTCATCCATACCGCTAAGCACCGATTCGAATCGCTCCTGATACTCAGCGTACCTCATGTGCTGACGATCCAATTGCTCCTCACGCATTTGAATTGCGTCGCGGATTCGATCGAACGGGTCTTCGGGCAAACTGTTGGGGTCTTCGGCGGGATCGACCTGAGGCGCTAACTCTTCCAGTGCTTCCAACGGCTTAAGCAGCTTATAGCAGAACAGTACGACAGCCGCTCCGCCCAAGACAGCAACGACCGGCAATGCGTGCGAGTACCCGACCGTTGCACTCGCTGCAATAGTCATCAGCAGCAGTAGTAGCCCGATAGCAGTTCCAATTTTGACCAACAACGACTTCATGACGTCAAATCAGTCCTTGCAGATGTCCTGCCTTAGGCCTTGGTAAAACAATACAAGGACGATTCCGTGCGAATATAAATCCGACCATCCTTGATTACAGGAGTCGCCATAACTCGCTCGCCAAACTCGTGCGAGGAAAGCACTTTACAGTCTTTGCCGGACTGCAAGACTGTCATCACGCCTTGCTCGCTAATCATGTACACCTTTCCGTCACCCGCGACTAAGGAAGCGTAGTAGTTTCCTTGTCCTGCGGCGCGCATTTGGTGCAATTGCTTTCCGGACTGAGCATCCAGTATCGTGATAATTCCCGAATCTTTGACCATCGTCAGCACACCATCATAGACTACGGAGCTTGGAACAGTGGGCAGTCCGCGTTGATGAGTCCAACGAACATAGCGAGGATCTAAGCTGCCTTTGGTACCAGGCTCAAGAGCTACAGCCACATTTTGAGCTCGTTCAAAAACGCCCGCATGCCTAGCCCACTCCTGCGAGTCCAAGCCGCCGTCTTGATCGAGATCGATACGGAAAAATCGCTCAAGTACAGGACTACCTTCAGGCAATTCGTCTTTGGTAATCTTGCTATCCGCGTTCTTATCGAAAGTCTTCAGCGCGTCGTCAAACGGCTCCATCTTGATGCGCGCATCGGAGTCGCCGCCAGGAGTCCAGGTCGCGACATAGACAATTCCGTTGTCGATTACCGGCGTGTTGTCCACAATCCGCGAAATGCCGTTGTACCACCACAACTTCTCTCCAGTTGCAGGATCGTAGGAAGCCAATTGAAGCGACCCGGCAATCAAGATCTCTTTCTTACCGTTGCGATCCAAGATTAACGGCGATGAATAACTGCGAGTCGCTTCGTCGCGCGGAGTTCGCCAAACGATCGCTCCGGTGCCTTGATCAATAGCCATGATAAAACTGTTGATGTCATGGTCTTCGTTGAGAATGACTTTGTCGTCAACAAGAATGGGCGAACTGGCCGCACCGAATTCATCTTGGAACTTGCCCATCGGAGCGTCCCAAAGTTGCTTGCCATTCCAATCGTAGCAGAGCATGCCATAACTTCCGAAGAAGGCGAAGACTTGCTTGCCGTTGCTGGCTGGAGACGATGATGCTGGACTGCCAGTTGCGTGAACCGCTTCGATCGTATCGGCAGGGGCGACTTTCTCCCAACGCACTTTGCCTGAGGCTCGATCTAAGGCAACGGTGGCTAACTGCTTTTTGTCAGCTTGGTATGTCGTGACGAAGATCGAATCGCCAATGACGCAGGGTGTTGAGTGTCCCGAGGCCAGCGGCACTTTCCAAACGAGCTTGGCATCCTTTTCGAAATCGGTAGGAAGCGAATGTGTGTCGCCAGCAGTGCCGCCAGCAGTGCCGCCAGCAATACCAAAGTCTTGTCGAAAGTAGCTGACGGAAGTGGACTGAGATGCCTGAGGTGCTTGAGCTACTGCCGTCTGTGCGTTGCAGTCGGTGCCAGCGGTCAAGCTGTAACCCAGAACAGCGCAGAACGACGCCGATAGCCACGCCGATAACCATGCCGATAACCATGCCGATCGAAATCGAAGTCGATCAAGTCGATCAATCAGCCAGCGAAAATGGACTTTGGTTTGCATGATGTGCTCGTAGCTCGGCAAGGCTGACGGAATCTACCGGGACTCGACAGGTTTACTATTGTGTCGATAATTGACCCTCCGTTAAGCAGACTTCAAAGATTTAGAACTTATTACCGAGTTAGATTATGGCCAAGAAGACGATCGCCGATGTAGATCCGCGCGGAAAAGTAGTATTAATGCGAGTCGATTTTAATGTTCCGCAGGACGATTCCGGGGCCATTACCGACGATCGACGCATTCGTATGGCACTGCCTTCGATTCAATCGGTCATCGAACGCGGGGGACGTTTGGTGCTGATGAGCCACCTCGGGCGACCCAAGGGCGGCCCTGACCCGAAGTTCTCGCTCGCGCCAACGGCCAAGCGACTGGGAGAATTGCTCGGCAAAGCCGTTGCTTTTGCCAGCGACACCGTGGGTTCGGACGCTGAAGGCAAGGTCAAAGCCCTTAAGGATGGCGAAGTCGTCGTCCTGGAAAACGTCCGTTTTAATCCAGGCGAAGAAAAGGGATGCACTGAGTACGCCGGTAAGATCGCGGCTTGGGGCGATATCTACTGCAACGACGCCTTCGGAACCTGCCATCGCAAAGATGGTTCGATGGTCGCCGTTCCTCAAGCCATGCAAGGCAAGCCCCGCGTCGTTGGCTTCTTGGTCGCAAAAGAAATTCAGTACCTCAGCGACACCATCGCCAAGCCAGCTCGTCCCTTCGTGGCGATCCTCGGTGGAGCTAAGGTCAGCGACAAGATCAACGTGATCAACAACCTCCTAGGCATTTGCGACTACGTGCTCATCGGCGGTGCCATGGCTTACACCTTCTCGTTGGCTCAAGGCGGTAAGGTTGGCAAGAGCTTAGTTGAGAAAGACAAAGTTGAACTTGCCAAAGAGCTGATCGCTAAAGGTGGCAGCAAGCTTGTTCTGCCTGTCGACACACATTGCGGTGACGCGTTTTCTGCGGATTGCAACAAGCTGGTCGTTAAGGCTGGCGAAATTCCCGACGGCTGGGAAGGCTTGGACATTGGCCCGCAAACTTCCGCACAGTACGGCAAGCTATTGAAGGATGCCAAGACCGTTGTTTGGAACGGACCGATGGGCGTGTTCGAAATGCCTCCTTTTGATGAAGGCACCAAGACCGTGGCTCAAGCTATTGCCGAAAGCGACGCGATCAGCATCATCGGCGGCGGCGATTCGGCAGCCGCTATCGAACAGCTCGGCTTCGCAGATCAAGTAACACACGTCAGCACCGGTGGTGGAGCCAGCCTATCGATGTTGGAAGGCGAAAAGTTCGCGGCCGTTGAGCTACTCGACGAAGCCTAATCCCAACCCGCCGCGTCAGCGAGGGGCAGTTTTTCCCAACCCGCTGCGTTAGCGAGGGACAGCTTTTCCTAACCCGCTGCGTCCGTTTTGAAGTTGCGATATCTGGTTTTAAGGCCGAAGGCCTGACCGTTTACCTAGCCCAGCCTGAAGGGCTGGGTACGCAATTCGCTATAAAAACAAACGGCCAACGGCCCGCCGGTTTGCGTCCAAACCGGCGGGCCGTTGGCCCTCAACCTACTCGCGCTTGATTACCCAGCCCGATGGGCTGGGCTAGGTAAATCGCTGGGCCTTCGGCCCGAAATCCCAGAGAAAACGTATGCGAATCGAGCTTGGCGATTTCAACAACCCACAGGTTATCGCTCTACTGAAGCGACATCTCGAAGGCATGCACGAACACTCTCCGGCAGGACATGTTTGTGCGTTGGATTGGTCTGGGCTACAACAACCAGAGATCTCCTTCTACACTTTGTGGGACGGAGATCAGTTGCTGGGCTGTGGAGCACTCAAAGAACTCTCTCCAACCAGCGGCGAGCTTAAATCGATGCGCACCGCCGACGCTCATCTTCGTAAAGGCGTTGGCGAACGAATCTTGCTGCACTTGATCGCTGAAGCCAAGCGACGAGGCTATCGTAGTCTCTCGCTGGAAACAGGTTCTGGGCCAGCCTTTGAACCTGCTTTAGCTCTTTACCGCAAACATGGCTTTGTCAAAGGCGACGCATTTTCTAACTACCAAGCCAGCCACTTCAACCAGTTCATGCACTTGACTTGGTAAGTGAAGTCTATACTTAGAAGAGTGGCCAAGTGGACAATCGGCACTTTATCGGCATAATTTGGCGCACATCAACTGCCGAAAGAATGCCGATAAATGAAAAGCTTCAATCCGAATTTCACAATCACCAACATTGACCATATTGGATGAACCGAAGATTGAAATCTCATGACGCAAGCTCAACGACCTTGATTCAAAACGATTGGACATGGATTTCACGGACGACACGGACTTTGAAAAAGCCAGTCCTTAACTTCAATCCGAGATCCTAGAAATCCGTGTGCTCCGTGCGTTCCGTGTCCAATACCTTTCTTGGAAGCCCCTGGTATATGGATCTGGCGAACTGAACAATTGACATCGCAGAATGGCCGGTTTCGTGCCTCAACCCACCCTACAGACGATCATTGGACTTATTTCGCGCTGCTGGCGATGATAGGATAGGGTGACATGGCTTGAAGGCTTACTTCGAGCACCTTTCTTGAATCATGGAGTGAGACAGTGCCACTTCGCAACATTTTGACTTTGCTGGCTGTGACTGTTGTTTGCATCGCCTGCGCCATACAAGCTCGTACGATGCGGTACGGTAGTAAAGTTGGTCAAGCGATTCGCATGGTCGAAGACTACTACATCAAGGAAGTCGATCCGCAGGATCTTTACGTCGCTGCGATGGATGGCATTGTTTCCAAGCTGGATCAGTTCTCCGTTTTCATCCCACCGCAACGCTACAAAGAGTTCCAGTCGACTATCGAACAGCGTTTCGGCGGCATCGGTATCAATATCGAAGGTCCGCCCGCGGTAAATCGACTGACCGTCATTGCACCCATTCCAGGAACGCCCGCATTTCGCGCTGGCGTTCGTGCGGGTGATGTCATCATGGAGATCGATGGAACTTCGACTGAAGGGCTCGACCCGACAGCAGCCACCAAATTGATGCGTGGGCCTCTTGGATCTGAAGTTAGCTTATTGATCAAACGGATGGATTCAGCGGAAAGTCTCCTATTATCCATTCCTCGCGCAGATATCGAAATCAATAGCGTCTACGGCGATCACATCCTCGAGGACTCGAAGTGGGATTACTTTATCCCCGAGGATCGTCGCATTGCCTACATACGTATCACCATGTTTGGCGAGAAGACTGTTGAAGAGTTTCGACGAGCGCTGCATCGAGTACGCGATGATGCCAAAGCAGTTGTGATCGACTTGCGATTCAATCCTGGAGGAGTGCTGCCTGCTTCGGTGGAGATGTGTGACATGTTGGTCGATAGCGGCGTGATCCTGCGAACCAAAGGTCGACGCGAGTTCTTTGATAACGAGTTTGTCGCGGAACCCAGCGTTGAAATTGATAAAAAGATTCCGATGGTGGTCTTGGTCAACGGCGACAGCGCCAGCGCCGCCGAGATTATGGCGGGTGCTTTGCAGGATTTGTGTCGAGCCAAAATTGCGGGAACTCGATCCTACGGCAAGGGGACAGTTCAACAGGTCTTCGAATTAGAAAGCGACACATCTGCACTCAAGTTCACGACGGCGAGATTCCTCCGCCCGAACGGAAAGAACATTCATCGCACCGAATCGATGAAGGAAGAAGACGAATGGGGCATCTCGCCCGATCCAGAGTTAAACGTTCCATTAACGGATCTCGAACAAGGCTATCTAACGAAGCGTTGGCAATTGCGTGGCGATCCACGGGCCGTTGTCCGCGGGCAACAGCCTCCTGAACCTCCCTTCGCCGGTGATCCGCAACTTGCCGCGGCAGTCAAGTATCTTTGGCAGGAGATCGGCGAACAACCCAAACCGGCCTCATCTCAACCTCAGCCTAATGAAAAAGTTCAAGAAGAGGCCGCCAAGTGAGTCTTTTGATCATCGGATGCGGCTACGTAGGTAAAGCTCTTGCTTTACAGCGGTTGGGCCAGCTTGAGAAGAATGTTAGCCAGGCTAACTCAACTGTCTATGCGCTGACGCGCACCAATGAAAACGCTCAAGCCTTGAAGCAAGCTGGAATTCATCCGCTTGTCGGTCACTGGCTGGTGGAAGAATCGCTGCCCGAGCTTCCTGAAGATCTAACTGAGATATTGGTGGCTGTGCCACATCGCGAAGATTCAGATTCAGGATTGCCAGCCGATTCCGATCAACATCATGTGCAAGGACTTCAATTGCTTTTGAAGCGGCTGTCGCAGGCTCGCACTGCCGCAAAGCCGCTGCCGAGACTGGTGTATCTGAGCACAACAGGTGTGTTTGGAGAAAGCGTGCCGGGCGAGCGAGTCGATGAAACGACGCCCGTATCTCCAACTCGAATAGGCCCTCGCATCGCAGTCGCTGCCGAGCGATGGTTGTCGGCGAATCAGTCGAGTTGGAAATCATCGACTCTTCGCTTGGCCGGAATCTATGGTCCAGGCCGCGTTCCACTACTGCAAAAGCTGAAAGAGGGTCAGCCGCTAGCCGTTCCTCAGGAAGGCTCGCTGAATCTGATCCATGTCGACGATATCGTTCAAGCGATCGAGTGGCTGTTTAGTACTGAAGTATTTGAGCCGTTGTATCAGCTCTCCGATGGACATCCCGTGCGGCGTGAAGAGTTCTACCGCTACTTGTCGAAGATTCATGGTCTCGGCGAGCCCCAGTTTGTTGAAGCCAGCCCACAAGACAGTCGTGCTAGACGATCTACCGACAAACTGGTCGACTCGTCGCTGTTCTGGAGTCAATCGAAGCTCACCCCCATTCACGCCGACTATCGCAGTGGACTTTCCGCATTGCTGTAGTTTAAATCAGTTTAAATCCTGCGGAAATGTCCAGACTAGCCGAAATGCCGTTAGGCTTCGGTTTCTTTGCATTGAGTTTTGCATTGGAGTTGCCCAAATCCGTTTCGAAAACTCGCGTCAAATAAAGAGTCGAAATGCCAATCCAAAGAAACTTGATTGCCAATCGCTGGTTGAGACTCTCGCTATTGCTAGTCGTGTCCTGGTGTGTGATGACACTCTTTCACGAACTGGGGCATATCATTTGCGGCACATGCTGCGGTGGTGTCTTGCAAATCTATGACTTATGGCCTTGGCATTTACCATTGAGTATCTTTGAACCCGATCCGATTCCACTGGTCACACTTTGGGGAGGTCCCGTCTTGGGCGCGGCGGTCCCAACGTTGTTTGCAATGCTGGTGAGAAGAGATTGGAGTTGGTTTATCGCCTACTTCTGTATTCTTGCCAATGGACTTTATCTTGCGACCGCTTGGTACTCAGGCGACAAGTATCTGGACACACCGAAATTGCTCGAGCATGGCGCACACCCAATCACGATTGCCTTGTACTGCGCCGTGACAATCGGATTTGGATATGTTGGTTTCCGCCAACAATGCCTGCGAGTGTTGGCTACGAGTCACGCGAGCGATGTCTTGCGTGACGATCAACAAGAGGGTCCACTTGGTTAAAGTACCCGTCAAGCGAATTACTCTTTTGCAAAGGTGCCTGATGTTTCAATCCGTAACTGAGTTACCCTTTAATCGGCACATAGGAATTCAAAAGTCTTCAACGGACGAAGGCTTGCTGGAGCTACCTCAGGGCGAGCAGTTCTTGAATCACTTAGGGACAGTTCATGCAGGCGCGCAGTTCGCACTTGCCGAAGCGTGCTCTGGGGAATTTCTGCTCAAAGCTATGGCAGGCCAAACCCAGTTGATTCCCGTCGTGCGCCGCGTTGAAGCTAAATTCAAGAAACCAGCCAACGGCAAGATCACAGCTAAGGTAAACGACGCTCAATCAGACATCGAGAACGCGATTGCCGAGCTGAACGCCAAAGGTCGCTGCTTGTTGACCATCCATGTCGATCTTTATGACCAGTCTGGCCAACACACTCTCGCATCCAGTTTCGATTGGTTTATCGCCAAATCGCCCAGCTAGCGAGCTGCCGTATTGGAATTTGCCAGAATTCCCTTTGCAACAGGAATTCAGGCAAATTCCATTAGTTCAACCCAACAAGCTGTTTCCGCAGCATTCTTGTCGTCTGCACACTTGAGAAGCGGTATCTAAATTGCTAATTTAATCGGTCTATAAAAGCGATTTAACATGACATTTCGGCGATGGCTTGGGGTTTAATCCCAACCCACTGCGTTAGTTTTGAAAGTTGCGATTTTAGGCACGAAGTGCCGACATATCCTATGCCGGGGCTGACAAGCCCCGGTTTTGAGGCCCGTGAGTTATTGAGCCCCGAAGGTGGCGATACAACAACTAAGCGTGTCGACCCTTCGGGCCTAAATCCTCGGTATTCTCATAATCCGGTGCCTTCGACACCGGCAGAGGTTGTGTCAGGCCTTCGGCCTTAAACCCAAATAGCGTAGCTTCAAAATGCGTTAGCGAGGGATTCTTGTTCACTCATCACGAAGTGTCAGAACTCTGATTAGCAGACTATGTAAGCGACCAATCTTATGTCAGCAGACGACGAAGAGCGACGAGCTAAACTTTGCGAAGTCATTGCGTTGATCGAAGGACGCGAGCGTTTCCGTCGCGAAGAGATTCAGTTCCTTTGTCGTGAGGCGCAACCTGCCTTTGTAACTAAAGTGCTCAACCAACTTTACAAAGAAGGCGTGCTCGAGAGAGACGACAGCACCGGCGAGACGTGCTATGTCTGGCGCGATACCAAGTTCGAATCGGAGTATTGGATTGAACGTCAAATCGTCGGCGATCAAGTCACTCAGTTGCCACTCGACGAACGACCGCGAGAGCGATTGCTAGAGGTTGGTGCGGCTGAACTCAAGACCAGTGAACTGCTGGCCATCCTGATCCGATCGGGTCGTAAGGGCGAGTCGGCGGTCCAGTCCGGTAAACGACTCGCTCAGCGATTCAGCGATCGCTTGAAGGATCTGCCACAATTTTCACCACAAGAACTCAAGGCTATCAGCTCGGCCGTTTCGGAAACTGCCTACTGTCAGATTATGGCCGGTATCGAACTTGGACGACGAGTTGCAAGGTCGCTTCAAGAACATGCTCCTAGGCCGAAGATCAATAGTACTGCTTCCGCCATCGAGTACTGCCGTCAGCATTTCGAACGTCTGGCCAGCGAAGCAATGCAAGAAGAGTTCCATATCGTCACGTTGGACACCAAACTGCAACCCATCCAAAGCCACCAAATCACCATCGGCACTTTAGACGCTAGTTTGGTACACCCTCGCGAAGTCTTCAAACAAGCCATACGCGATTCAGCGGCGGCGATATTGCTTGTTCACAATCATCCCTCTGGAGATCCAACACCCAGTCGACAGGATCGCGAAATCACGGATCGACTCAAACGCGTCGGCGAGATCATGGGAATCCAGGTCATCGACCACATCATCGTTGCCAAAGAGTGCGTTGTAAGCTTGGCGGAATCGTAGGATGACATCCAGTCCCTGAGGACCGACACAATGTTCTTAGGGCCGAAGGCCCGGCATATCCTCTGCCGGTGTCGAAGGCACCGGAACAGGGAAGTTACGATGAATTAGGCCCGAAGGGCCGATACAATATTGATATAACGCCACCTTCGGGGCTCAATACTCAGCAGCCCAAAAACCGGGGCTTGTCAGCCAGTGCTGTAAAGATCTTTCAGGGGGCTTTGGTTTTGGTTTTTTTGGA
>CAYWNG010000196.1:1518-10078 GCA_964458685.1 uncultured Pirellulaceae bacterium | reverse complement strand
GGATCTGATTCTGTTCCACCCCAATATGCGCCGCCCCAAATGCTCAGCTTAACCCGCATGTACTCGTTACCAAGCGTCAGTTCAAACTCGATGTGCGTCAGTCGAACTGGTTTCTTTCCCTTCTTGGCGGTTCGTTCGGCTTGATCTTCATCAAAAATATTGTCTGGCTTACACCAAACGCCGGAATCAAACGCGATCGATTCTCCTTCAGGCTCAAACGCAAATTGAATGTCACTTTCGGGTCGAAAGCCACCGCTATCGCCGTCCGAAAAATGATTGTTACTAATTGCGTAAATGGGTAGTTGGTATTCTTGGCCCTCAAATTCTATGGTGGCAATTCGATCAACTTCTGCACGATCAATCGTGTATTCAGAACGATCTAAACTGCATGCCAAATGAGCTAGCACCGATGGAACCTCACTCGCTTTGAGTAGGTAGATGTAGTTCGTTTCGTCGCCGTGTCCCATGTAAGCCTCTCAATTTCTTGTTTCGGGTATCGGGATAGCTTAAAATTGACGCATGTGGAAGGCAACTCCACTAGACCTTAGGGGTAGATTTGCTAAATCATATTCATGAAGACAGACAAGCAGATATTTCAGATCTTCCAGGCTCAACCGCAATGGGTGTTCCTATTGGCTGGTCTGCCTTCGCCTGGTGAGTGCAAGTTCGAATCGATCAGCATCAAAGCGATCGAAACGCACTGCGATGGCGTGCTGATACCTGTTTCAGCCGAGAAAAAACTGACGGTAGTAGAAGTTCAGGGCTATAACGACACAGGAATCTACGAGCGACTGGTCATCGAAATGGCGATGGTTCAGCGGCAAAATTCGGGACGCGAGGTTGAGGGAATAATCATCTTTCTAGACCGAGCGTTGGATCCAATGACCGAGCCTTGGACGAAGGTGATACGATCGATTTCGTTACAGGAATCGATCGAGCAAGTTCAGTCGGTCGAGCCACATCATCCGCTGGTAGCCGTTTTCAGCCCGCTGTTTATCGAGAACGAGGAAGTCTTGGAACGCCAAGCCGCTCCATGCTATAATTGGATAGAACAAAGCGACTTGCCTGCGGCAGTTCGAAAGACGCTTGCCGAGGTGTTTGTCAATTGGCTCGAACAACGGTTTAGCCACAAAGGAAAACGGGAGATCGAAGAAATGTTAGTAGGACAATTGCCTGACCTTCGCGAAACTCAGTCCGGCAAAGACTTAATCGCCATCGGGAGGGTCGAAGGAATTGCTGAAGGAAAGGCCGAAGGTAAAGCTGAAGGTAAAGCTGAAGGAAAGGCCGAAGGTAAAGCTGAAGGGCTGGTGATGATGCTAGAAATTCGGTTTGGTCAGATTCCTGATTCTTTGCAAGAAGCGATTAGAAAAATCGAAAGCGAAAAGCTGATTGATTCGCTTTACGAACGGGCTCTGAAAGTCAGCAAACTCAGTGACTTCACGCTTTAGAACCTACGATAGAAGCAGGGGGGGCTAGTTAGCGCAGATGGAAATCTGCCACTGCGGCTGCGTTGCCAATTACATAACTCTGACACTGGAGCGCGAACTGGGTATCAGCCGCACATACCCGGTTTCGACATGCAGAATTTCAGCACAATTGGCTCGAACAACGGTTTAGCCACAAAGGAAAACGGGAGATCGAAGGAATGTTAGCAGGACAATTGCCTGACCTTCGCGAGACTCAGTCCGGCAAAGACTTGATCGCCATCGGGAAGGTCGAAGGAATTGCTGAAGGAAAGGCCGAAGGTAAGGCTGAAGGGCTGGTGATCATGCTAGAAATTCGGTTTGGTCAGGTTCCTCATTCTTTGCGAGAAGCGATCAGAAAAATCGAAAGCGAAAAGCAAATTGATTCGCTTTACGAACGGGCTCTGAAAGTCAGCAAACTCAGCGACTTTACGCTTTAGAGTTTGCGATAAATGAAGGGAGTAACCCTCGCTCTGGATCGCCACTGGGGCAGGCCTGCGGCGTACATCTGCCGCATTCATTCATGTTGCCTGAGTCCCGATTTAAAAAGGAGGTTCAAACATCGGTTGGCCAAAGATAAGTCTATGTCCAACCGGTTCAGTCCCTGATCATGAGAGATTCACCTTTCGCTACTCGTCGTTTGGATTATTCCCAGCCAACAATGTGCGTTAGTGAAGTCCTCGCTAATATCATCGTGTTCCAAAGTCTTGAGATAGTCGTATGTCGCCGCTGCACAAAGCCACTCGAGAACCTGCTTATGAGCCGATCCGCTGTAATCCCAAAATGAGTTCGATAGCTGACCCTTCTTAAGAAGACTATCATAATTCTCGACTACAAATGCAGCTAGGTGTTGCTTCGCATGAACTGAATCAGTTTCAATCCACATTTTGAGTAAATTGTCCACCGTGTCTAACGCATTGGCTATCGCGCACAGCACTGTATCGATCGCATCGCTGTAGACACCCTTGACGGGTTGCTCCAGTTGATACAGCCAGTAGGCTTCGAAGAACTGTTTGACCACTCGCTGCTCATCTTCGGGCCATGAATTGAAACTTGCCGACTTCAGCTTGCCGTAGACAACTGCCAAGTCCAAAAAGCCATCCCGGTATTCGATTGTCAATTCGAACAGTCGCGGAAGAAAGTGCTTGAAATGCCGCGGTTCGCCCCAGGTAGAGATCGCTTTTGAAGAGTATCGCAACAGATCTTCATAGCTAAGCTCACGAAGCGGCTTTTGGGCTAACTTCTCGCAATCTTCTTGAGTAATACAACATGGGCAGCCGTGAAAATCATCGATTCCGTATCGCGAAAAGGTTGCGAACAGTGCATTAACCGCTGTTTGTAATTCTCGACTTGACATCGTGCTAGCCCTTTACGGGTACCCTTGTAGTTCTTGCACGTTCGAATTCCTAGGCTCAGATGCTGTGCCTAAGCCAAGATCTTTTGAACGACATGTGCCTCTTCGACGCCGGTCAGTCGTTGGTCGAGGCCTTGATAGGGGAAGGTAAAGCGGCGGTGGTCGATGCCGAGCTGATGGAGGATGGTTGCGTTGAGATCGTTGATGTGTACGGCATCGTCTTCGAATCGAGTCGTCTTCTGACCGTTCGCATCGACAATGTTATAGCTGTATTCATCCGTTCGACCATGCTCGATTCCGCCCTTGATTCCACCACCAGCCAACCATGCGGTAAAGCAACGTGGATGGTGGTCGCGACCATAGTCCGTCTCGTTCTGCTTCCCTTGGCAATAAACCGTACGTCCGAACTCGCCCGAGCAAACCACGAGGGTGTCGTCCAACATTCCCCGCTGCTTCAGATCTTGAATGAGTGCGGCCCAAGGTTGATCCACGTCTTTACATTGGCCTCGAAGCTTCGCGGGCAACGCGCTGTGATGATCCCATCCGCGGTGGAACACCTGCACAAAGCGAACTCCACGCTCGACCATCCGTCGAGCGAGTAAGCAATTGCGAGCGAACGAACCAGACTTCTCAACTTCAGGGCCGTACAAGCTCTTGATCGACTCGGGTTCATCGCTCAAGTCGGTCAATTCCGGTACCGAGGCTTGCATACGGAAGGCCATCTCCTGTTGAGCGATCGTCGTTTGAATCTCGGGATCGCCAATTTCGGCAGCATGCCGGTGATTGAGCTGCGTTACTAAGTCGAGCATCTTACTGCGGCTAGTTCGCGAGACTCCCGTCGGATTGGACAAAAACAGAACGGGATCGCCAGCCGACTGAAAGGCCACTCCCTGATACTTCGATGGTAAAAAGCCAGTGCCCCAAAGTCGGCTGTAAAGAGCTTGAACATTCTGTTGATCGCCGGACCAAAAGGCCGAATTCAACACGATGAAGTCGGGAAGGTTCTTGTTGAGCGACCCGAGTCCATAGCTTAGCCATGCACCAAGGCTGGGCTTTCCTTGAACCTGCGAACCGGTGCAGAACTGAGTCTTGCCTTCATCGTGATTGATCGCTTCGGTGCGCATCGATTTGATGAAGCACAAGTCATCGACGACCGTCGACAAATGGGGCAACAGTTCACTCACGTACCTTCCGCACTTGCCTTGCTGAGCGAACTTAAAGATCGAGGGCTGAATCAACTTTTCCTTGCCATCGGTCATAGCAGTGACCCGCTGACCATCGCGGATATCTTCGGGCAGAGGCTGTTTGTACTTTTCCTCCAAGCCCGGCTTGTAGTCGTACAAATCAATCTGGCTGGGCGCGCCGCCCATGAACAGAAAGATTACTCGACTGGCCCGTGGGCGAAAATGCGGAAGCTCGGGCAGCGATGCCGTTGCTCTTTGGGCCGCTAGCGAACCAAGCACGGCTGCACCCAATCCGACCGCAGAACGATTCAGGAATCGGCGGCGATTCTGCAGCCAACGATACTGTTCTAAAAGTTCATCGTTCATAAGTGTCTATTCTCGCGTTTTGGCTGTATCAAGACTGAAAAGTGCATTCACGACCATCGTCAATGCGGCTAGCTCGATTCGATCAGCATCGCTACTTAATGTTACGTCACTCAATATTGACGAAGTCGAAGTTGATGCATTCGAAGTTGATGCATTCGAACTTAGGTCGGCAGTCATTGCTTTGGCTGCCTCGACATCCTCACGATAGATTTCGCGGAAGCCGTTTAAGCCATGGAGCAGATCGGATAGCTCGTCATCACTGGGCAATTGTCCAGTGATCGACTCAAAGGCTATGCTGAGCCGATTGGAGTCGCCCGCTTGTGAAGGGGCTGCTTGAGCGCTCTCGCCAGATTGAGTCTGCGTTTTCAACAAAGTCATGGCGAAGTGTCGAGCGGCTTGAAAGTACTGGCTCTCGTTCATCATCAACAAAGCTTGAACGGGCGTGTTGGTGCGTTCACGTCGCGAAGTACAACTTTCGCGAGTCGGCGCATCGAAGATCGTCATCTGTGGCGGTGGCATCGCTCGCTTCCAAAACGTATAGAAGCTTCGGCGATAGATCTTGTCGCCGGTGTCTTCCTTGAAAGAATAGGTCGAGGACGAAACCATGGAAACCGTTCTCCACAGGTCCGCAGGCTGAGGCGGCTTGACGCTCTTGCCGTACATCTCGGTATTCAACAAGCCACTGATGGCCAACACTTGGTCGCGAATGACTTCCGAGTCTAAACGAATCCGCGAGCCGCGTGCGAGCATCCGATTTTCGGGATCGTTAATGTAGGCCTCGGGCGAAACGCGTGAAGATTGCTTGTAGGTTTGCGACGTCACTATCGATCGAATCAGCGACTTGACATTCCAACCCGAATCGATGAAGTTGTTCGCCAGATCATCCAGCAGCTCAGGGTGCTTCGGGTATTCGCCTTGAGCGCCGAAGTCGCCCGAGGTCTTTACCAACCCAACGCCGAAGAGCTGTTGCCAAAAGCGATTGACCGTTACGCGAGCCATCAACGGGTGGCGCTTGTCCGTGATCCATCGGGCTAGATCAAGCCGAGTCAACAAAGTGCCGCTGGATTCGATAGGAGGCAAGAATGAAGGCGTGTTCCTTGTGACTTCATCGCCGGGTTGATCGTAGGCTCCACGCTTAAGAATGTAAGCCGGACGCAATTCGGCGCGTTCTTTCATGACTAACGCTAACGGAATCTCTCGTTGCAGTTCGTCTCGCGCGGATTGGATTCGACGAAGCTCTTCTTCCTTTTCTTTGAGCTGACTTGTTAGCGCCTTAACTTGCTCGGCCTCCTGGGAGGGCTTCTCATTGTCGGGCTTTGACGCGGCTTGAGGCGTCTCCTCAGACTTGTCAGATTTCACATCTTTATCAGCACTCGCTTCCGCCTTGCCCTTTGCTTCACTGGCTTTCTTAGCCGCGGTAGCTTCTTTGAGCATCTGCTTCAACTGATCGACGTTAGACTTGGCCGAAGCAAGTTGCGAGTCGTACTCGCTCAAGCTTTGTGACTGTTCCGGCGATGGCAAGCGAATCAGCGGTGGCTGTTGCTCACGTCCAGGAGTTTCCGGATCACCGTCGATGTTGTTGAAGAACGCGAAGAGCTGATAGAAGTCCTTTTGCTTGACCGGATCGTATTTGTGATCGTGGCAAACCGCGCACTCCAGTGTCATTCCCAGGAACACTGTTCCGAAGGCCGACACCTGATCGACGACATTCCTAGTGTAACTTTCTTGCGGTGGGTTCGTGCCTTTGTCCATCACCATATGCAGACGGTTGTAGCCCGAAGCGATTTGTTGATCTATCGAAGCGTTCTCCAACAAATCGCCCGCAAGTTGTTCGGTGGTGAATTGGTCAAAGGGCATATTTGCATTGAACGCTTGTATGACCCAATCGCGGTACAGCGACAGTTCTCGATAGTGGTCGTGGTGCATGCCGTTGGTATCAGCGAATCGAACTAGGTCCAACCAATGGCGAGCCCAATGTTCACCGTACTGAGGCGATCCCAACAAGCGGTCGACCAATTTTTCGTAGGCATCCGGCGAGTCGTCCGATTCAAACAGAGCGATCTCTTCACGCGTGGGCGGCAAGCCTGTCATGTCAAACGTCACGCGACGAATCAGCGTTCGCTTATCAGCCGAAGGTTGAGGCTCAAGGCCTTGCTTCTTCAGCGATGCGAGAACAAACTGGTCGATTCGATTCGAGCCTACGTTCTGCTGCTCGACTATAGGAAGCGTTTGAGGCCGAAGTTGGTCGAAGGACCAGAACTTTTCGTACTTGGCACCTTGCTCGATCCACCTACGAAACAGGTCGCGCTGTTCAGCCGTGAGAGCCTTCTTGCCAGACTCCGGTGGAGGCATTTGGATCGATAGATCATCGGTCGAAATTCTTGTCCATACTTCGCTCTGGTCTGGATGGCCTGGTTTGATCGCTTGACGGTTGCCTTTGGTACCATCCACAGAATTGGAGGATTCTGCCGTGCGAAACGGGCCGAGCGGATCGTCGGCTAGATCAAGACGCAGGTTGCTTTCTCGTTTCCCTTCGTCTGGACCGTGACAGGCGAAGCAGCGATCCGAGAGAAACGGTCGGATATCTCGGTTGTACGAAATACTGTCATCGGCATGCAAACTAACCGTAGCAGCCACAGACCATAATCCAAGAACACTGGCTATCAAACGCATCGTTTTCTCAAACTTCGGAGGGAAATGACTTGGGCCTGTCAATTCAGGCGTTGTCATGCAAGGTCGGGCCGATTGATTCTACTTGAGTAGCGACCTAGCCACAACGAACCTATCAAAACCCCGCGAACTAAGCCCAGAATATCCGATATCATAGACGGACAGAATTCGTGACTATGTCTGATTTTGGGTTGAGTTTGTTAAACTCGAACAACTTGCGTGAATCAATATGAGCAGAGAAGATTACCATCGACGTATTCTCCTGGAACTTTTGGCACAGAATGGGCTAAGCTTAGATGATTTACCGGAGCCTGTACCTCCAACCGATGAGGAGATCCAACGTTTAGTCAAGGACTTGTTGGATGAAGGTAAGGCGCACGCAGCAGCCGAAGCATTACGAAGCTGGCCAGAGAAGGCGATAACAGAGTTGCGTTCTGCGTTCCAAGATCCGACGTATCTCGCGACTGTTTGTGGAAGCGAACCGATACACGTCCCGTTTAGCAAGATTGTTGATATTCTTTGCAAGTCATCACCCGACTTGATAGTCGATCACCTGGATACGCTGTCGCAGATGGCGCAAGTCGCAAACAAATGCATCGAAAACGCCTTCCGCCATAGCCCCAAACGGTTAGAGACACTTTTCGAGCAGTATGTGATGAGTGAGCAATCCGAGGGACTTAACGCCGCGCTCCTTGGGATTCGAAATGCTGCGTGGAAGGATGGCTTTACCGTCAAGCGCGAAGATTCACTCTACAGGAACAGTCTGCGACTCTGTGCTCCAGACTATCCAACAAGGGCCCAACCATACTCAAGAAAAGTGAGCGATCCGGCTCTCTTTGTTTGTCAAGCGTTTGGTTCGCTCGCGCAGACAGACTTAGCCAAGCCGCCCTACTTCAGTTTGGACAATCCTCATTTCCAAGAGATCGTACGTTGGCTTCCGCCGGTCGTTTCCCAGGCAACGCCCGAAATCGTTCGCTGCGAATTCGCGCGTGCGGTCGAGCTTCACGACCGCGATGCTAGGGTGCGTGACATCTGCCACGACTTTATCCCATTAGTCGCAAATAAGTTGGGGGCGGAATGCCGCGATGGCATTCTCAAAATGCTCTCCTCAGAATCCGTTGAACGTGACGAGTCTCTTCGCGGTCGAATCACTAAAGCACTTGCTATTGTCGAGTGTGGTTTCGATCCTCTCGCATCAGCTTCAGATGCGACGTTAAAGAGCGAATTGGGAACTCTCAGCAAGTTCCAGCAACTAGTGCCTCTTGTGCTCGCCTTCGATGGAGAAGTACGCAATGGAGGCATATTTCAATTCCTATTCAATTCCAGCGGAATTCACGCATTGGAAACGCTGGAGTGCTTGCGATTGATGAACGACATGCCGGGTCAATCCCTGCTGGAAGCAGGAATTGAAGCGGTGACGTCTGAAGCCGATTCGCTGTCACCGCACTTAGCGACAAGGAAACTCGGGACAAGCTACTTGAGGAAAAAGTTTGGGGATACCATTACCAAACTGCAGGAATCCT
>CAYWNG010000196.1:0-1508 GCA_964458685.1 uncultured Pirellulaceae bacterium | reverse complement strand
CGAACTGCCTGCGAAATTCCCTCTGTAAGGAAGGCACTTCGATTCTGCGCATCATAGGGACAACGACCAACCTGCGGGTTTATTCATTTGTTCTCCAAAACGTCGATCAATTCCGGGCGAACTAAATGCGATGCTTGTATTCGTAGGCAAAACAGTTGGCAAAGAGATTGCGAACAACAGATGACACTGTGTTAGCGAGAGATGGTTGTCGCTCGCTAACACATTGGAGATAGAGCAACTTTGAGACTACTTCACAGGTTTTGTTGTTGATGCGGCGGGCTTGGCTTCGTCTTTCTTAGGTGCTTTACGCGTTCCTGAAAACTCGACTTGGCCTTTCTCGCCGTTGAGTGTGTATTCCACAACGCCCTTGATCTTGTTGCCATAGGGCCGACCAGAGAATTCCGCCTTAATGTCACCAATGTCCATCTTTACATTGACGGTGAACTTCAAGTTGTTCTTTTCGACGGTCGTTTTCTCCAGATCAACATTCACATTGCCTGTACTGTCGAGGTACTTACCCTTCAGCACTTTGCCATCCAAGGCGACTTCAATTTTGGGCTCCAGCACTCGATCCCCAGCGTCGATCTCTAGCTCCCAAGTACCAACAACATCACTGGCTTCAACGCTACGCTTGGCGACCCAATCGAAAGGCATGTCACCCTCGGGAGTCGTGGCAAGCACCTCGCCAACGATATCGTCATCCTTGACCTTGCCGTTGTACTTGACCTTCACGTCAATACCTTGGAAGGTTAGCTCGAGATCTAAGGTCAGTTGATCCCCATCGATCTTCCCCGCCTTCAGCTCAATAGGCTTGTCCGACACGCCCACGTAGGTGCCAGTAACAACTCCGTCCTTCGAAGCATTCAGGTACAGAGTATCCTTGCGGGTTTCACCTTCAAGCTCGTATTCATAGCGCCAAGTCCCAGAGACTTCGACGTTCTTCTTTCCCTGAGCAAATGAAATGGTGGCGAGCGAAGCAAGCAAGATAAAACTAAAGATCGAACTCAAACGCATAGCCTATTGTCCTTTTTGTGTGATGAGAAAAGTGGGGATGAGGTTAGTGAGTATAACATTCTCTTACTTCTTGCTGATGTCCAAGCACAACATTTCATGTTGATCACGCAGATACAATTTGCCGTCTGCGATAACGGGATGAGACCAGCTCTTACCGTGGTTAATTGGAATCTGAAAGGAGCCCTTGAGTTTGTAACTCTCGGGAGTTGCTTCAACGAGAGCCATCTTGCCATCCTCGTAACGGAAGTAGAGGTGACCATCGGCAGCAACCAGAGCGGCCGAACCACCGCCCACACCGCGACTTCGACTCCACATATCCTTACCGGTCATCATATCAATGCATACGGGAATGCCATTGTTGTGGCCATGCCCCATGTAAACGTGCTTGCCGATCAAAACCATTCCGCCGTGATGGTTTTGCAATTGCTTGTTGTTCTTATACCAAACCTCTTGTGCAGTCACTGCGCCGCGTTTGCCGGTTAGCTTGAGTAGTG
>CAYWNG010000195.1:0-10082 GCA_964458685.1 uncultured Pirellulaceae bacterium | reverse complement strand
GTCATCGACTAACTTCAAATCCGAAGGAACCGGAGCCTAACGGCTGGCGGCTAGTTCAGAACGGCTGACGGCCGCCTTAGCCGGACAGTCTCTAACGGCTGGCGGCTAGTATTCCTAAGCGGCACGCTCTCAAACTGGCTACTAGTGTTCCTAAGCGTGACGATTTCTGCTTCCATTTCTGCCAGTTTTCCAGGCGGACGTCGTCTTGAGCTTTCTGCGAATATGGCGATTTGCTACTAAAGCCGCATGAATACTCTCGCCACCCATTCAGAATTAGATTCCCGGCCCAATGTCGCGCACATCGCCATTGTGGGCGGAGGTACCGCCGGATGGATGGCAGCCGCGACGCTTCGTCGTCGCTTGAATTGCCGCATCACGCTGATCGAATCGGCAAATGTCCCAACGATAGGAGTCGGCGAAGCAACAATTCCGTCGCTGCTGGACTGGTTAGAGAACATGGAGATCGACGAAGCCGATTTCCTTCGTCAAACCGGTGGCACTTACAAGCTGGCGATTCGCTTCGACAACTGGATTCAAAAGCAGCACCGCTATTGGCATCCGTTTGGCCTCTGCGGAATTCGCATCGATGGAATCGACATCGCACACTTTTGGCAACGAGGCGTTTGCGAAGGTTGGCTCTCTCCGGAAATGACCTACGGAGAATTCAGTCTTCAACGCGAACTTTGCGAACATCAACGACTTGCCGTCGATTCAAATTTCAAGCCAGCCATTGCCAACTACGCTTTCCATTTGGATGCAGCTCGACTAGCCAGATACCTAAGCCAGTTGGCTCAGAGCGAAGGTGTCGATCGGGTGGTCGCCGATGTAAGGCATGTCGAGCTTGCCGAAGATGGCTCGATTGCTTCGCTCCATCTTTCGAACCAAAGCGCGATTCAAGCGGACCTATTCTTGGACTGCACAGGTTTCTCTGGAGTGCTCATCGAGCGTGCGATGGGAGTTTCCTGGGTCGATCAATCACACAGGCTGCTGTGCGACCGAGCCGTAGTGGTAAGAGCCCCACACTCCGATCGCGACATTGCCCCCTACACAATCAGCCAAGGCATGCAAGCCGGTTGGTCTTGGCGAATTCCACTCGAAGACACGATGGGCTGTGGCTATGTCTTTTCATCCAAGCATATTTCGAGCGAACAAGCCCGAAATGAACTTGTTCAACTAGCTGGACTCGACAGCGATTCAGCCAACACTCGCGAACTCAAGATGCGTATCGGTTGCAGAGAAAGTGCTTGGTATAAGAACTGTGTTTCGATCGGACTTTCCGCAGGATTTGTCGAGCCGCTGGAGTCCACTGGAATCTTCATGGTTCAACGAGCCCTGGATGACTTGGTCGATTGCTTGCCGCTCGATCGATTCGCTACTGGCCAAAAGATCGATTGTCGGGCTGCTGATTTTAATCGTAGGACTCGAGAGGTATTTGACGAGATTCGCGATTTCGTATTGCTTCATTACATCGTCTCGCAACGTGACGATAGCGAATTCTGGCGAGACGCTCGCAGCGTAGACCTGCCAGAATCGCTACAACGGTTTATGCGCGAGTACAACGAAGCAGGGCAAGTTCGCTTAGACAATCCGCAGCCAGTTTTTGCTGAGGCTAACCACCATTTCATTATGGCAGGTGCTGGGCTACGTCCTGCAACGACGCTGCATTCGCAAAGGATTCATCCAGCGTGGAACTATCGCCAGGATCAGGTTCGAAACTTGCTTCACCAAACGATTTGGCAAAACCAGCGGCTGACTGCGCTTAGCCCCAGCCACCGAGAGATGATTGAGCGATTGAGATTGAGTCCCTCGACGCGAATGGGACTGATGGAAGCTACTTGTTGATTCAATAACCGGGATACCTACCATAAATCCGGTGAACTTATTTTGGAGTTTTATCCATGCAACGTATGTTTCAAGCTCGAATGCAATCAGCATTCACGGTTGCCGTTCTTGCAGTTGCAGTAGTCGCGTTCAGCTTAAGTGGTATGGCTCAAGGTCCCATGTCTCCCTTCGCGGAAGGTGGTATGCCTCGAGTAGGAAATCCAATCGGTACGAACCAGAACCTAGGTACAAGCCAGAATCTCATGGTGAGTACAAATCAAAGCGTGGCGATGGACCAGCCGAGCTTAAGCTCTGTGGACATGTGGTACCAGCTTGCCGAGCTAAACTCGTTGGTGAATCAACAGCAGCAAGAGATCGCTTTGATGCGGTCCAATTTGAACTTTCGAAACTCACCTGGAACGTACAAGCTGTTTGCAAACTACGAACATGTGTTGGTTCAGCCGATCCAAGCGAACAACACGGGCTTGATCGTCGAGACGGCCAATGGTTTTTCGCATGTTGGTTTTCCATGGACAATCGGTTATAGCCCTCGAGTCGACTTTGGTCTGCGCGGTTCGCAGAACTCGCTAGGCTTTCGGACTCGTTATTGGCACTTAGACCTAAGCACATCCTTCGCCGCCAACGCTGCGAACGGTTTGCTTCCCGTCGGTCGCCAAGGCACGGTGGGCTACCTGAGCGAAGATGGAGATATCACGACTGGGCTAGCCTTTATTGAGACCGGTAATTTCTTCAGTCGTGTTCGAGCGGATGTCATCGACTTTGAACTCCAGCGTGAGCTGGCTGAGCGAGTTAGCTTCTACGCCGGCTTGCGTTATGCAAAACTCAATCAGATCTATCGAGCGATCACTGATCAAGGTACAGCCAATGCATCCGCTGAATTCCGTGGCTTTGGTCCGACACTTGCCTTGCAGTTGAATCATCAATTCGCCGCGCGCCGCGTATCGATCTTTGGCAATGTCCGCCAATCGTTGCTTTTCGGACATCGCGACTTCTTGGTGTCCGACAGTGTGAATAACATCACTCAGACGATCGGTAGTCTTGATGTACGCAACTTCGAGGATGGCGCGGACGCGCTCTCGCATGTCTCGGAAATTCAGTTTGGTGCACGACTGACGCCGCTTGAGTGGCTCGCTCTTACGGTAGCGATTGAAGGTCAGCTCTACACGAATGTCGGTGGAGCCAATCCATCGGCTGCCTTTATCGGTCGCGATAACGGTCTTTCTGGCGACAGTCCAATGGACGATTCGTTGGGCTTTATCGGCCTGAATGTTGGAACTGAGATTTTCTGGTAGGTCCAACTCCCGACGGGTTGGATAACGTTGGACCAAGCTAAATAGCCAATCTCGCGACACTTCTGGCTGATTTTAGTCCCACGCTTCGGTTGCGGTTTTCTTAGTGTAAGCGTCATCGCATTAGAAAGTCCACTCTGGTTCTTTCCGGCAGATAAGAATCTACTTGGGTGGGAAAATCCGCTGGACAACAGTTGTCTGGACAACTGTTGTTGAGCCGTGTATTATTTCTAGGGACTTGGAGACCCGGCCGAAATGAATAGCACACGAAGCAAGACAACTCGCAAAACCCCACGATTTGACTCCTTAGAGCAAGAGGTGTTCCTGAACCTCTGGAGAACCTTCGACCGTTTGCGAGCCCATGAAGACGAACTATTCCAAGAGTTTGGACTGACTTCCCAGCAATACAACGTCCTTCGGCTACTGCGAGCGGCTCAGCCCGACATGCTGCAAACGCTGACTCTCGCTGAGCGTTTGGTTTCAAGAGCGCCAGACATCACGCGAATGCTGGACAAGCTGGAAGAACGCGGCTTGATCGTTCGCGATCGGCCTCCAGAGAATCGAAGGATTGTGCAGATCGGAATTACCGAAGCTGGGATCATCCTGCTGGATCAGATCGCTGAGCCGCTTCAGAACTGCCACTCACAACAATTGGGGCATATGTCGGCGACAGAGCTACGACACTTGATCCAACTGCTGCGAGCCGCCAGAGAGCCGCATGAGAATGAGTCCAGTTCGTGGCACTAGTTTTCACAAGTAATCGAGGATTGGCGTTGGACAATCGGAGCTGTTGAACATAGTAGCGACCAATCCTCGCAAACGTTGAATTGAGCAACACTTGAAAAGGGAAATGAAATGATCAGTAACTTAGTCCATGAGTCGGATGTGATCGTGATTGGTGGCGGCCCTGCTGGATCGACAACAGCTACGCTTATCGCCCAAAGCGGATATCGCGTGCAGTTGTTCGAAAGAGAGAAGTTCCCAAGGTTTCATATCGGTGAATCTCTGATCCCCGAGACGTACTGGGTCCTCAAACGCTTGAACATGCTGCCCAAAATGCAGGCAAGCTGTTTTGTGAAGAAGTTCTCGGTTCAATTCGTAAGTGGAAACGGCAAGGCCTCGGCACCGTTCTACTTTTGGGACAACAAGCCTCACGAATGTTCACAGACTTGGCAAGTTGTGCGAAGTGAGTTTGATCAAATGATGCTCGAGAACGCTCGTGATCATGGTGTGATCGCTCATGAGGGAGTGCGTGTATTGGACGTGATTTTCGAAGGCAGCCGAGCTGTTGGAGTCAAAATCAAGACGGCAGACGGATCAGTCCATGAATTGCGAGCCACAGTAATCGTAGACGCGACTGGTCAAAGCGGTTTGATACAGAACAAGTTGAAGCTGCGAGTGTGGGATCCAGTTCTCAATAAAGGTGCAATATGGACTTACTTCGAAGGTGCTTACCGCGACACTGGCAAAGACGAAGGCGCGACAGTTGTCATTCAGACTCCGAATAAGCTTGGATGGTTCTGGAATATTCCGCTGCACAACGACCGGCTGAGTCTTGGTGTTGTCGCGCCATTCGATTACCTATTCAAAGGACGCGGCAGCCATGAGGAAGTGTTCAACGAAGAGGTCGAGAATTGTCCAGCGGTCAAGGAGCGCATTGCATCGGCCAAACGAGTCACGGGATACTTCGCAACCAAAGACTATTCGTATCGCGCGACGCGATGGGCAGGAGATGGTTGGGTTACCGTTGGCGACGCCTTCGGGTTCCTTGACCCGCTTTACTCGTCAGGCGTTCTGCTAGCGCTAAAGTCAGGGGAAATGGCTGCTGATGCAATTGTCGAAGGCCTGAAGATTGGCAACACATCCGAATCGCAACTGGGAAGTTGGGGCGATCTACTGAATCAGGGAATCGATCGCATGCGTCGATTGGTTTGTGAGTACTACGACGGATTCAATTTCGGCAATTTCGTCAAGCACTACCCCGAGCATCGTGGTACGGTAACGGATCTTTTGATTGGTGACCTATTCACCGACAAGGTCGACGCCGTATGGGAGCCGATGGAGTCGATGTACGAAGAGAACAAGAGCGCGCCGATTGGATGGGACAAGGGAACACCCGTCGACTTAGCAGTCGATAAAGCTAATGAGTTGTTCGTTCCGGAAGGTCCCAAGCCGTAGGTTGCTGAATTTCGAGAACAGTCAAGTTTTCAAGATCCATGTTAAGTCAGAATCAACAAAACGTAAGTTCTAATCGACTTGGTTTTCTGTTTCACCTTTTGGGGTACTCAGCAATGATTGCCGCAAGTGTGGGACTGTTTATGTTGATTCGATTTTTCGGCGAAACCAATTCAAGTGGCAGCTTGGTCGGGCCAATTTCACCCATGACCGAGCCTGTGGCTAAAGTGGCGGTTCATACTTTGCCACATGTGCTCGGCGCGCTGGCAGTGGTCATTATCCTTGGAAGACTGCTAGGATCGGTGGTGGCTATGTTTGGCCAACCGAGAGTCATTGGTGAAATGTTGGCTGGGATTGTATTGGGACCATCGATTCTGGGAAGAGTTTCGCCAGAGGTGATGCACTTCATACAGCCAGAGTCGATTGGACCACTTCTGGCGCTTATTGCACAACTGGGAGTTATTCTGTACATGTTCCTGGTTGGCTTGGAGTTGAATCCAGAAGTACTCAAGTCCAAAGCTGGATCTTCGATTGCAATATCACATGCAAGCATCGTGGTGCCTTTTCTGATGGGATCGGGACTGGCATTGCTGTTGTATGAAAGATTGGCCCCCAGTGGAGTATCGTTCACGAGTTTTGCGTTATTCATGGGAGTGGCCATGGCTATAACGGCCTTTCCCGTCTTAGCTCGCATACTTGCTGATCGCGGTATGGAAAAGAGTAGCTTGGGAGCAATTGCGATCAGTTGTGCTGCTGCTGATGACGTAACCGCATGGTGTTTACTGGCTTTCGTTGCCGGAGTCTCGCAGTCGGACATTTCAAGTGCGGTACGTACTTCGGTTTTGGCAGTCGCATATATTGGAATTGTCCTAGTTCTTGCGAAGACCTTCGGTAAGAAAGTTCTCGGAAGATTGAATCAGTCCGCGATGTCGGCTCGGGTTACAGCTTGGATTCTGGTAGCCCTGCTCGTCTCAACGCTGATCACCGAGTCTATCGGAATTCACGCGATCTTCGGTGCGTTCTTGATTGGCGCGATTATTCCTCACGACAGCATCGTTTCCCGTGAGTTTCGCAACAAGTTGCATGACTTTGTGACAATATTACTGCTACCAGCGTTCTTCGCTGTCACCGGCATGCGAACTCAAATCGGCTTGGTCGATAACTCAAGCGATTGGTTAATTTGCGCTGCGATCGTCGCGGTTGCGACTCTAGGTAAATTCGGCGGAACGTTGGTTGCCGCGAAGTTAACTGGTCTAGATTGGTGGACGTCGGCGTCATTGGGGACGCTTATGAACACTCGTGGGCTAATGGAATTGATTGTGTTGAACGTCGGATTGGACCTAGGGATTATTTCGCCAACGCTCTTTACGATGATGGTGCTGATGGCACTAATCACAACCATGAGTACAACACCGCTGCTAAGCTTCATTGAATGGTTGCGAAATAGATTAGATACGGCCCCCGCCTCTGCGTCCTAATGACTAAAGACGTGCAAGTTGCAACCCACTAGACGGCTATTCAACAGGCTTTTTACCGATCGATTTGACAAGACGATCGATCATGCCGTTTAGGCGTTCGATGGGAAATCCCATTTTGGCCGCCGACAATGCGAACAGTTGCTTTTCCGATTCGGCTAATTGACCATCGGCGGCCATCATGCGAATCAAGTCTTCCAAGACTTTTTCTTGTTCATCAGGATCTTTGGGAAGCGCCATCGATGCGTTCTTGCTAAGTGCAAATGCAATCGCTTGCTCGAGGTGTTCCTCGGTTAGGCCAAGCTCACCGCAACGATCGACAAGCAAAGAAATTTCGTGCTCGGAGAGGCTCCCATCTGCGGCGCTCATGATCGCTAGGTTCTTCAATTGGTCTAACTTTTCCATGACAAATACTCCTGACTGTGGGTCGAATCGGTTCGCTTAGCTGAGTTTTCTCGGCTAGCTACTTTAATTGAAAACGCCCGTTCGCTGTTGAAGGTGAGGTTAAATTCTGAGGGTATTGAGCAGATCAGAACAGTTGAACTGCGAGATTTGCTAATTGACCCGAGCGTGGTGGACCAAGTGGGGAAGTTCGGGGACGATCAGTTTATCAACGGCCAGTCGAACAGCATTGGTCGAGCCTGGTAAGCAGAAAATCAGAACGCGCCCGCGACGTCCAGCCATAGCTCGGCTGAGCATTGAGGCGGCACCGATTTCTTGATAGCTGAGCATTCGAAAGAGTTCGCCAAAGCCAGGTATGTCGGCATCCAGCAACGGTTGAATCGCTTCGGGCGTTCGATCACGAGGCGAAAGTCCGGTGCCGCCGGTGAGCAAAATGGAATCCAGCTTGGGATCTTCGCATAACGTATAGACCGCTTCACGAATCTGCTCGATATCATCCTTCACGATGGTGCGTACCGACAATTGATGTCCGGCTTGTTGCATCGCTTGTTGGAGAAGTTCGCCACTTTTGTCGGTGGCCAAAGTGCGAGTATCGCTAATGGTCACGATCGCGAACCGCAGCACCGACGGCGCGGCTTGACGATGTTCTTGAGTACTTGGACTGGCGCTATCAGGTTTTATCTGGCTCATCTTCTTTTGGGGGCTACGAACGTGCTGCAAGCCGCGTTAAGAGTCCACGGCACGCCGCAGAGCTGCTATAATGCGTCTTTCCCGCCCGTCCCCTCTCCTTCCTACAGCGAGAACTCGCCTCATGAAAAAGTTGAAATGGTTCGCGCCAATTCTGGCAATTCTAAGCTGCTTGGCATCCTCGGCGATCGCCGAAGTCAAGCTGCCAAACATCTTCACCGATCACATGGTACTGCAGCAAAAGCAAGCCAACAAGGTTTGGGGCAAAGCTGCGGCCGGTGAAAAGGTCACCGTAACGATTGGATCGCAAACCCATTCTGCCACAGCCGGTGCTGACGGACTCTGGCATGTGATGCTCAGTCCGCTCGATGCGGGCGGTCCTTACGATCTGACTGTGACGGGAACGAACACAGTCAAGATTAGCGACATTCTAGTCGGCGAAGTCTGGATCTGTTCCGGCCAATCGAACATGCAGTGGAGCGTCCAGCAATCGTACGATGCGGATCTCGAAAAACTCACTGCCAATCATCCCAAGATCCGCATGATCAACTTCCCGCAAGTCGGCACGCAAGAGCCGATTTGGGAGCATCCGAACGCGAAGTGGCAAGTCTGTACGCCGGATACTGTTGGACGATTTTCGGCCGTCGGTTACTACTTCGGACGACAACTTCACGACAGCTTGGATGTCCCCGTCGGCTTGATCAATAACGCTTGGGGCGGTTCAGCCTGCGAAGCTTGGATCAATCGATCTGTGCTGGAAGCTGATGGCAAATACACCAACATGTTGGCAAACTCTGATAACCAAGCCAAGGCAGCCGAAGAGCTGGCGGCAAAGACGGACGCGACCGACGAAGAGAAGAAAAAACTGGCCGAACTTCAGCGAAACCTAAAGGGCAATCATCGCCCAGCCAACATCTACAACGGCGTGCTGAAGAGTCACATCGGTTATGGAATTCGCGGAGCGATTTGGTACCAAGGCGAATCCAACGCGGGACGCGCGTACCAGTACCGCGATCTATTTCCTCTGATGATCCAAAATTGGCGCAATGAATGGGGCCAAGGCGATTTCCCATTCTATTGGGTTCAGCTCGCTGACTATAACCCCGAAGTCGATCAACCAGGCGACAGTTCTTGGGCTGAACTTCGTGAAGCTCAAACGATGACCATGGATAAATTGGCCAAGACTGGACAAGCGGTCATCATCGACATTGGCGAAGGTCGAGACATCCACCCACGCAACAAGGTCGACGTTGGACGACGATTGGCTCGATTGGCTCTTGCAAATGACTACGGCATCAAGATCAACGCTCAGAGTCCTCGATACAAGTCGATGGAAAAGCAAGAGAACAAGATCGTGCTCAGCTTCGACCATGTCGACGGATGGTGGACATTTGATGTTCGCGACAAGCCGATCGGATTTTCGATTGCGGGCGAGGACAAGAAGTTTGTTTGGGCCAACGCTAAGATTCTTCCTGACAATCGCATTGAAGTTTCAAGCGAAGAAGTGACCAATCCAGTTGCCGTTCGATACGCTTGGGCTGACAATCCTCGCTGCAACGTTTTCAACAAAGATCGATTGCCGCTGACACCATTCCGAACCGACGATTGGCCAGGCGTTACCGCTAACAACAAGTAGTTCGACTGAATGTAGTGCGTGTGAAGAGGTCCAAGGCAATTGACTACTAGCCAGCTTGTCATCAATCGAAGCTAGCGAGTTTCTGTTGTATTTGCCTGACCTCGTAACACGCGGCTGTTTGGGCTGGTATTTGAGCCAGCGATTCATGAGATTTAGTCGTGGATGCGAGATGTTTTACAGCCCCCGACGACGACATCTCGCACCGAACGCGAGTCCTAGGTATTGCCGATCGAGCTGCCGTTAGTCGCGAAGCGACGACAGAAGCTTTTTTTTCGTGCTTGAAGCGAGTGGCACAAACAAAGAGCCCGTGTGCCAAGAGTTGTTTACGAGTGTTCGTTAGAGTGTTCCGGTTCGCCAACTAGCTCAAAACCTAACGAACTGCTGGGCAAGCCAGCAGGATTCAGGCTAATTCAAATCGGGACTGTGACCGATTCTTACGAACTCGATCAGCGGGAAACACACAACCGTTCATAGCGATATAAACGCCGGCCGGGAGACTCATCAAGGCTCCTACCGCACAGCCAATGTTGAACTCGGCGTCGGACTTCTGAAAGCGAGCTGGTGTCATCGAGCCGG
>CAYWNG010000194.1:0-10086 GCA_964458685.1 uncultured Pirellulaceae bacterium | reverse complement strand
GATTGCGGCATTGAAAGAGCTTCGTCGCGCTGGAGCAACTTTGCTTAACCAGTCGGTACTACTTCGCAGCGTGAACGATTCTTTCGAAGCTCAACGAGACCTCTGCCTTAAGCTCGTGGACCATCACGTCTTGCCGTACTACTTGCATCAGTTAGATCTCGTTCGCGGCGCAATGCACTTTGAAGTCTCCGATGCTCAAGCACAGAGCATCATTGAATCGCTGCGCAAAGCGTTGCCAGGCTATGCAGTGCCGCAATTAGTGCGAGAGATCGCCGGGCAACCGCATAAGACTCCTTTGTAGCTCATGACAATCGTTCGCGTTATTCGCAGCCTTACACCGGCGACGCTATTTTCTCCAAGCCGCTATTTTCCCAAGTCGCTATTTTCCCAAGCCGCTACTTTCCCAAGCCGCTACTTTCTCAGCGCCTTAGCCGCATCGCGCGCGAAGTAGGTCAGGATCATGTCTGCGCCGGCGCGTCGGAAGGCTAAGAGACTCTCAAGCATACACTTCTCTTTGTCCAGCCATCCGTTGTTCGCCGCCGCGCACAACATGGCATACTCGCCGCTGACTTGGTAGACAGCCGTGGGCACTTGGAACTCCGTCTTAATGCGGTAGACAATGTCCAAGTACGGCATGCCAGGCTTGACCATCACAATGTCCGCGCCTTCGCGAAGATCCAAGGCAACTTCGTGAATTGCTTCATCTGTTGCCGAGGGCTGCATTTGATAAGTCTTCTTATCACCGCTACCCAAATTGCCCTTCGATCCCACTGCATCGCGGAAGGGACCGTAAAAGGCTGACGCATACTTAGCTGCGTAGCTCATTATGCAAACATCTTGGTGACCACTTCCATCCAAGGCTTCTCGAACCGCGCCGATTCTTCCGTCCATCATGTCTGAAGGAGCGATCACCGACGCGCCGGCCGCCGCTTGAACGACCGCTTGTTGTTGCAGCACTACCAAGGTCTCGTCGTTCAGAATGACGCCGTCGCGCAGCAAGCCGTCTTGGCCGTGGCTGGTGTAAGGATCCAAAGCGACATCGCAGACGATTCCAATCGCGTTGCCAAATCGCTGTCGAATGGCGCGAGTGGCCGAGCAGATCAAATTGTCTGGATTCAGCGCTTCACGGCCATCGTCGGACTTGAGTTCTGTAGGTGTGACAGGGAATAGAGCGATCGCCGGAATCCCCAGCTCAACAGCTTCTTCGACATCCTTTAACAGCAGCTCGATGCCGCGCCGCGAGACACCGGGCAAGCTCGTAATGGGCTGTTCGCCTTTTGCGTCAGGCAGAATGAACAACGGCCAAATGAGGTCCGCCGAGCTGAGTGTGGTTTCATTGACGAGCGCACGCGACCACGGGTGTTGCCGCAGTCTGCGCATTCGAGTCATCGGGTAATCGCCGCGCGAAGAATGCATTTGAAGTTTGAAGTTTGAAGTTTGAAGTTTGAAGTTTGAAGTTTGAAGTTTGAAGTCTGAAGTCTGAAGTCTGAAGTCTGAAGTCTGAAGTCTGAAGTCTGAAGTCTGATGCCTAGTTAATTCGGAGTCGTTGTTTCCAATGGGCCGCAATCGTAGGGTAATTGCCGTAAAACCGCTTGATGAAGTGGCGGCCAGGCCAATCCAAACAGTGTTGCTGCCAACCCCATCGCTTGAAAAGTCGATCGGTAATGCGGTCGTTAGTAACTTGGCAGACGATTGCAGCCGATCGCTTTAGTTTAGCAACTTCTTCAAGGGCCAGCGTCGCCAAATAAAAGGTGGAAAGCGTGGTTGCTGGCCCGGATCGAACATAGGACAACGCCAGAAAGTCCGGCGACGACCAAGGCTGATGATAGTACAGCTCGCAACGATCCTGCCGAAGTGGTCTCAAACGCATATCCATATAGGCTTGCGCGAAACTGCCTCGATAGGGCCACCATCGCCCGCACACACTTGCCAACCAGCCGTCCTCGACTACGATCCGCCCAGAACGCCATCGAGCGATCTGAGGACTGCCCATGGCAAAGCTGGTTTCGGGTCGTATGCCCAGACTGGCTAGGTGGAACTCGCGTCTGGGTTGGCTCTCAAGATTAATCGCTTGACCAGTTGCCAGATCCATAACATTGCACCTATCAAAAATACGCAGACCAAGACGCCAAGCACAACCAGGGTCATACCGCTTAGGAATGTCGTGCCATACTTCTCGTTAAGCATCAAAGCCATATCGTCGGCCATGATGAATAAATTGGAAAAACGAAGAGTCCAAAGTGGATGCCATCCGACCAGCAGCAGCACTACCGCGCCGCACAAGTAAGGGCCATAAGGCGTTGAGGTATTTCGAGTAACCATCCAACGGATCAAAACAAACAGCATGGCTACGAACGGAGCTAGAAAGAACACCACAAGACTCGCCTGCCAGCCAATGTAAGCACCGATCATCGCCATCAAAGTCACGTCACCGAATCCCAACGCTTCGACGCCATAAGCATAGCTAGCCGAAATTCGCACAGCCCAAGTGATCCCACCAGCAAAGGCTAAACCTAACAGACTACTGAACAGCATCGGCCATCGCACGATGCTCATATTCCAGCAGCAAGCAACGAAGATCATCAGGGCAGCGGTGACACCCAACACGGTTAGCCAGAATGCTCGATAGCGAAACATCCTTGCCCAGAAGTAGACTACGGCCTTGCTCAAGCCACGACGCAAGATGATGCGCCGATCCAGCAACCCGAATCCCCAAACCAGTAAGATTCCCATCGCCACAGCTAAACCGGTAGTCGTAGAAATCCAAGCTGGTATCGGCGCGGGCCAGGCAAAATCAAGCTCGGCAATCGCTCCGGTAAGTCCCACATTCAAAGGCAGCCAAAGCGGTGCGAATGCCGCTCCAACAAGTCCAATAACGGTGCCAGGGATAGTCACATAGTCAGGGATCGATTGTTCGTCGAAATCGATGAACGTGGCAATCATCATCAACGTGAGAAGAACGCTGTGACCGACGAATTGAATATGCAGGTCGATTGGCAGGACTAATCGAGCGGCACCTGGTGGCAAACCGCCCGCCGAGATTTGAAACTTGTAGTACCACGCCAGTGCCAACGGATAGAACAGCTCGATCAGTAATGGTCTGATCCAATATCTCTCGCCGTGCTGGTCCGACTCTCGACGTAAACGCCACCAACCGATAATGGGAAGGTGATCCTGCCAAGATCGCACGGATGGGTTCGGCTTACTCTTCGGTTTCTTGCCTTTGCTCGACTTGGCGACCGATTTCGTGCTCGTCTCAGTCGGCAAGCTCCACGGGCCAAGAGCTTTCGGGAAATAGGCCCAAGTGTAAATAGCCCAATTGATAAAGCGTGCTAAGGCTAGTCCCACTAGTAGCACAAGGGCTATTCGAAGCTCGATTGGCCAAGCGACAATGTTCAGCACAGGTAAGATACCTTACAACGGAATCAGGACGACCGGCCTTCAAGCCAGATCGCTATCAACACGAAATGAAGCTAACTGAATTCTATCAGCTTGCGACGTTCGATTAGTACCGAAACTTCCGTGCTCAACCAGTCCGTTCCTCACAGCTTCGATGCTGCAAGATCTACAGACTAGCGTCATTCCATTGAAAGCAGAGAATAGAGCGGCTGACTTAACTCGCACAGCGGTGGTCCGCAGAGTTTAGCCAATCGACAATCTCACGAGCTACTTCATCGGCTGGTTTACCTTCAACGTTGATAGTCAATTTTGCCAGATCGTTGTAAACAGGTCGCCGCGCGGCAAGAACTTCGGCGACTTCAGCAAAGCCGCCACGATCCGTTAGATTCGGACGACGGTCACCACTGCTAGAATCCGCACAGATGCGCTCGTAGAGAAACTCGGCCGACGCATCCAGCCAAACGCATTCTCCGGTATCTCTCAAAGTCTTTTGATTAGCAGGTCGAAGTACAGCTCCACCACCAAGGGCAACAACTGCAGGATCTGGAAACGAAGCAACCTGCGACACTGCGGTCTGCTCCAAATCGCGAAAGCCCGCTTCGCCTCGCTCGGCAAAGATCTCGCGAATCGTCTTCTCTTGACTCGATTCAATCCAGTCGTCGGTATCCACCAGCGGCCAGTCCAGGGCTTGGGCGAGCAAGCGGCCCACAGTCGATTTGCCCGAACCTCGATAACCAATCAAGTAAATGTGCATGAATCGCAATGTGAAAGAAGAGTCCTTAGCGAGCCGTTGTCCGAAAAGCACAGCAAAGGTCGGACGGCGCGCAAAGCCACTTTATAGCCGAGTGTCCAACAACACGCAAACGAGCCACAAGCGGCCGCAAGAAAACCCAAGAGTGGCAAGAAGATTGGGGGTAAGAAGATTTCAGGATCGTATTTTCTTGCCCATCATTTTCTTACCATGATCGATACTTGGCCGAGCGTAGAATGCCCGGGTCGCGCATTAGCTCCTAATGATTGTTGCCCTCTTCATTCTTCTGCCCACATTCTCTTGCCTCGCCTCCTTTGCGTGAGCCTCGATTCACTGCTACCTCAGTGTCTCGATCGTCGCTATTTCAGTACTCGCCGGACATTTTCACCAATCCTGAACAACTGTGGGCAAAAGAATGAGGGCAAGAGAATGAAAACCTCTACTTCCTTTGCGTCTTTGCGCCTTTGCGTGAGGCTTGGCTTTTCAGGCTGAGTCCAAACCCAAGAGTGGCAAGAAGATTGGGGGTAAGAAGATTTCAGGATCGTATTTTCTTGCCCATCATTTTCTTACCATGATCGATACTTGGCCGAGCGTAGAATGCCCGGGTCGCGCATTAGCTCCTAATGATTGTTGCCCTCTTCATTCTTCTGCCCACATTCTCTTGCCTCGCCTCCTTTGCGTGAGCCTCGATTCACTGCTACCTCAGTGTCCTGATTTCAGCGATTTCAGTACTCGCCGGACATTTTCACCAATCCTGAGCAACAGAAGGCAAAAGAATGAGGGCAAGAGAATGAAAACCTCCTCTTCCTTTGCGTCTTCGCGCCTTTGCGTGAGGCTTGGAATTTCAGGCATCTTCTACCAACATTTTCTTACCAACCTTAACATTGCTCCACTCCCCCTATCGCCCTCCCCGCAAGGACTCGCACGACTGCTGCAGAAAATCTCTGGCCTGGGAGAGTATGAAGATCGCAAAACCTATGGAAATTCCTACAGTTAGCGAGAATTTCGGTAATTCGCCCTGGCCGAGCCTAAGAAACTGGCGTCCAACTGGTCTAGTCTAATACGAAGACCAAATTCACAAACTCATCAGCAACATCTCGGAGTCCAATCATGAAGAGGTCATGTTGACATCAACTCCCGAAGGCACTCCGAACGCGTCACCTCAGACCGCTGGCTTAGACAACAAGCTCAGCGGTCTGACGGTGCGTGCATTGTTCGACAGCGAAGAGTCGAGCTTGCTGCGGTTTGCTTTCTCGTTGACGGGACGTCGAGCGGTGGCGGAGGAGATTGTCCAAGAGGTCTTCATGCAGCTCCACGCCAAGTGGGCCGAGGTCCAGGAGCCGCGAGCTTGGCTATACCGCAGTGTGCGCAATCAAGCGTTCCACTATTTGCGCCGAAGTCGTCACGAACAAATCGGCAGCGACGCGGAGGATTCGATCTTGACCGAAACAACTACAGCTACGCCCGACGAGCTAATGGCCAGAACGGAAACGGTCGCCGAGCTCCGCCAGTTGATCGGACAACTTCCAGAAAAAGACCGGCGTTTGATTCAGTTGAAGTACTTCGAAGATCTCAAGTACCGCGACATCAGCGAAAAGACAGGACTAACCATATCTAACGTAGGTTTCAGGTTGCACCAAGTCTTGCGAAAGCTAGCCGCAGCCATGTTATCAACGGGAGTCGAAGAATAGATTATGAACGACGATTTTCGAAACAGCTCGATCGACCTTGAACTGCAAGTTCGCTTGATGAACCTTGTGATGGGCGAAGCTTCCGACTTCGAGCGTGATCAGTTACAGGCTTTGATGGAGCAACGTCCGGAGTTGGCTGCTTACTGCGAGCATGTGGAGCATTTGCATGGCTTGTTGAATGAAGCCGCCATCGGGGATCTCGACCAGTTTTCCAAAGGTGAACAGATCTCCAAAGGGGACAAGCTTACCGATGGCGATGAGTCTTCAAGGGAGTGCGCAGAGGACGAAGACTCACCGTCATCATGGCAGCTATCCTCCGACCGTCGCATTCAGTTGTTGGCTGTTCTCGATGGAGCTCAGCTTGCTACGAACAATGAAAAGGTATGTCTCAGCAACAAGAAGCCTTGGTGGAGTATTTCTCCGCGTCGCGCGGCTGAATTCTCAGTCGTGATTGCATGTCTATTCGTGGCAATTGGACTATTGCGTCCATCTGTTCAAACAAGCCAACAAACCCCAGTTGTTTTGAGTCGAAAGTATTTCGATTCGACGGGGGCGACGAATTGGTCATTCAATCCAGCCACCGTCCAACGAGGCTCAAATGCGATGCCCGCTGATGGGACGTTTTACGGTGAGTATTTCAACGCACCATCGCAGGAGTTCGAGTCTCTGTATCGTAGTTCTGTAACGAAGCCTAGTTCTGGATCTCCGCTTGGGGGCATTCCATCGGATAGCTTTGCCGTTCAAGAAACGGTGGTTAGCCCGAAACCAAGCGTTCTTTTTTTCGACCAAACAACAGCGCTGCCGGATATCGATCAAAGGTTTTCGACCTCCAATCGTGGGCGTGAGAAGTTTCTTGCCGAAGGTAAGTCAGCGAGCCCATCGAATCAGAGTGGTCCAGTGGCGAGTGGTCCAGTGGCAAGTGGAAAGACCAGTGGAGGAGCTGGGCCAAGTAGTCAGAACATCGGATCGCAAGTTCTAGCGGAACGCGAGCTCGTGGAACTACGCAAATCGACCACGCTCGATGCGTTGAGTGTCACGAACGAGCCTTTAGCAGATCTTCCCGCCGTGAAACTCGAATCGAAAGATCAAGTCGTTGATTTTCTGGCTGTCGGTGAAGGTGGATCGACAAACGAGACCGGAGTACAGCTCAACAACTTTTCAAAACGATTCAGCATTCAAAGCAACGGCATCGACGCTACCGAGAAATCCGTTCAAGAAACTGCAAGACCTCAAGGAGACTCCTCCGCTGGTGATGTCACCATGCTTGGTCGTATCGCGGCGGGGCAAGCTGACGATTGGTCCAAGCCGAGTCAAGAGGCACAAGAACTGGAAAGAATCAAAGCACTTGCGGATGAACCGGGGCGGGTCAATATAAACACGCTCGGTGATGTCGCCATGCTTGGAGCTATCGCTGATGAAGTTAAGTCAAAATCGAATCAACAAGCAGAAGGACTAGAAAGAAGTAAAGCTCTTGCAGATCTCGGGACGCGAGTCGATTCAAACCGGTCCGAAGTCTTTTTTGATAGAACCGCTGGCAGTGAAAGCAATCGTGGTGGTAAGCCAGGTGCTAAGGCAGATGGAGAAGCGAGAGATCGCTTCAGCGCTTCGCCGTCCACTGGTAAATCCGCTGAGCAATCAGACTTCATGGCCTGGATGGATGCAGGATTGCCCCTAACAATTACTCCGGATGCTATCGCTGCTCAGGATAAGAACCCGCGGCTGCCTGCGGCAGAAGACGATGGAGCGCAAACCATCGTTGGTTTAGCCCCTGGAGCTACTTCAAACAATCCCTTCCCATTCACAACAAACCTGGACGCTGTCTTTGACAAGAGCAATACCATCGGTGCTGCACCATTCGGAGGCGTCGCTGGGGCATTTAAAGCTCCTGCAACAAGTGCTCCTGCACCGTCTGCTGCGTTGGGATTTAACAGCATCCACGATTTTGAACGACCTCAAGTCTATCAACTTCAGGACGAACGCAAGGCTCAGAATCAAGTTTTAGGTCGGGCATCTGAGTTTGAACGATTTAGTAAAGAACAGCCTTTGAAGCAGCAATCCGGTGGTGAGAGTTCATCGTTGTCGAACTATTCGATCCTAGAGGATGCCTTCAAACGTCGCGAAAAAGGCTTAGTGGATGCGCTACGAGGCGTTGAAGAAGCACCAGTGGTCTCCCCAGATGCTCAAACATGGAAAGCTTTGAGTAATCGTCGTAAAGAGCGATACGGCCAGGTCGTGCCCAACACAAACTACTTTGCTGAGTCAGCGATTGAAGCTCTTGCAGCGCACGACGAAAAGATTGATCCGAGCGATAGTCCAGTGGACTTTATGAGTCCATCGACTGAGCTGCAAGCTAAGTCTGTTGAGTCGCTCGAAGAATTTATTGTTCCAAGTGACGCGAGTGGTTTGCCGGCTGAGCCCCGATCGGGCGAATCGATGGGCAAGGCAATTAGTCCTGAGCGTCTCTTCTCAAGCAGGGGCAGCCAAGTACAACAACGCGGCGGAGAAGCTCTTTCCAAGGGCAAGTCCGATGCGAAAGAGGAAACGGTAGCGGAGAAGCTCGCCAAGAAATCGTACCTAGAAGCCAGTAAAGACTCGGCACCTGAAGTCGATGTGGAATTCGACTATGCTGACGCTACCCTCTCCGGAGAGTTCGTGCCAGCGAAAGAGCCTCCAGCAGCATTCAAATTGCACCGACCCGCCAACGACGAACTGTCCGCGTCGAGTGCCGCTACGTCGACCTTCTCTCTACACGTAAGCGATGTGTCGTTCAAGTTAGCTCAAGCCGCTTTGCAACAGGGACAAATGCCCGATGCAAGCAAGATTCGTATCGAAGAGTTCGTCAATGCATTGGACTACCGTGACCCATTGCCTGATCGACAAGAAAAAGTCTCCTGCACGCTCGAACAAGCTGTGCATCCATTCTTGATGCAACGCAATTTGCTCCGCATTTCGATGCGAACCGCAACTGCTGGTCGCACTCAAAGCACACCGCTGCGATTGACGATCTTACTTGACAATTCAGGATCGATGGAGCGTCCCGATCGTCGCCAAGCGGTGCTGCGAGCATTCCAAACGTTGACTCAACAACTCACAGACAAAGATCAAGTCACCCTGATCAGCTTTGCCAACACGCCTCGACTTTTGGCCGACAAGGTCGCTGGTAATCAAGGCGAATCGCTGCTGCAATTGGTCGAATCGCTGCCCAGCGAAGGTGGTACGAATATCGAATCGGCTTTGATGCTCGCTCGAGAAAAGGCCTTGGAGCAACGCCTGGACGCGGCTCAGAATCGCATTGTGTTGATGACCGATGGAGCGGTTAATCTTGGCGACGCCGACCCAACCAGTCTATCAAAGTTAGTTGTGCAACTGCGCGAAAGCGGCATCGCCTTTGATGCGGCCGGGATCTGTTCACAAGACTTGAACGATGAAGTGCTCGAATCGCTCACACGCCAAGGCGATGGTCGTTACTACTTGTTAGACAGCCCAGAATCGATCGGCGAAGACTTTGCAGCCCAGATTGCTGGCGCTTTGCGTCCCTCGGCCAAAAATGTCAAAGTGCAAGTCGAGTTCAACCCACAACGTGTCGGCAAGTACAAGTTGTTGGGCTTCGAGAAACACAGGCTGAACCAAGAAGACTTCCGTAACGACAGCGTCGATGCTGCCGAGCTGGCCGCTGCCGAAGCTGGAGTGGCCGTTTATCAGATTCAGCCCATTCCGGGAGGCAGTGGAGATATCGGTAGCGTGTCTGTTCGCTTCCGCGATATCGCCACGGGGCAAATGATCGAACGACGTTGGCCGATCGTCTACGGCGCTTGCACCAATCGTTTCGATACAGCCAGTCCCACAATTCGCTTGGCTGGTACTGCAGCGATGTTAGCTACTAAGTTTGCAGGCGGGGCACAAGCCGACCAAGTTGACCTCGCTCAATTGAAGAACTTCATTGCAGCTTTGCCCGAAGCACTTGCTAGCCAACAAAGAACGCAGCAATTGCGAACCATGATCGATCAAGCTCGTCAAATCGCTGGCGAGTAGCTTCAGAATCCAATGTTAAATTCACACCGTTGATCTTCGAATCCTAACCGGGTGTCACTATGCGTACACTTACAACACTTTGGCTTATGATCCTTCTGAGCTGGAGCTGTCCAGCTCAAGAGCCTCAAGGTGATAACAATGCTCCGCAAGATCCGCTTACGGCAAACTCGCAGTTACCCGCGCTGATCCTCAAGTCATGGCCGCCAGCACCGC
>CAYWNG010000193.1:0-10101 GCA_964458685.1 uncultured Pirellulaceae bacterium | reverse complement strand
GCAAGCTCCACTGGTGATCAACAGGGCTCGCCGCTGGTACTTCTGTAATAACCCTGGCACAATCTCGGCGCTGCCGTCACCGACGGGATCTTCGACCCCACCGCTGCCGGACATCTCGTGCGGAACGGCCAAAACTTGGTTCAGAAGCGGGTCCGCGGGGTCGCCTTTCTTCATGCGGGCGACGTATTCCAGTGGGGCAAATACTGGAAATTCTCGCTCGGCTTCGTCCGATACGACTTCCGAGCCCGCTAATCCGACGTGTTCCAACAACTGGCGGCTCGAGCGAATCGCCGCCTTCATCGACTGCTGCCAAGGAGCACTTTTGGCGGAAGTTGTATCGTCGACGTGGTTTTCAAATGAGCTTAAAGTGCCTTCGACAAGATCGACTTTGCTCGCTAGAATTTCCGTCATTAATTGCCCTTAGAATGGCGGAACTGCTCCAATTCCGGGGCACAACGACCCCGTAAGATTAGTCCAAAATCCAGTTTTTCGGGAACAAACTTGTTGCAAACGGCTTAGACAAAGCCACTGTGTGATTCGATCTTTGAAAGGTCACACGTTGCATTAGAAGTTGTACCCTGGTCCCTAGTATAGTGAAGTCGAGGAAATTTCGTGCCTAGTACATACAAGACTAGCGATTTTCGCAAAGGTTTGAAGGTCCAGATCGATGGCGACCCTTACTTGATGATTGAAATGAACTTCGTCAAGCCTGGTAAGGGAAATGCGCTGTACAAGTGCAAGCTCCGCAATCTGCTTCGTGGCACCGTCCTCGACCGAACCTACAAGGGTGGCGACGAATTGGAAGCCGCAGACATTGAGGAAATCGATGCTCAGTTCTTGTACCGTCAAGCCGACGTGTTTGTCTTCATGGCTGACGAAACTTTCGAGCAGTACGAATTGACCGCTGAACAAGTTGATGACGCGTGGAAGTATCTCAAGGACGGCATGAAGTGCTCGATGATGCTCTTTAACGGCAATCCAATTACGATGTCACCGCCATTGCACGTCGAACTGCTAGTGACACAGTGCGAGCCTGGAGCCAAGGGTGACACAGCGACCAACGTGACTAAACCCGCCCTTGTGGAGACTGGCGCTGAGTTCATAGTGCCGGGCTTCATCAAAGAAGGTAACGTCATCAAGATCGATACTCGCACTGGCGATTACATCGAGCGCGTTAACAACTAAGCGAACCTCTTGCACTTGTCCACGGCAGATGCATAGCTAACATTTACTCGATCACTCTTGCGTGACTTAGAAGCAATATACAAAGGAATCTAGAATGGGCCAAAACACAATCGAACTCGGCGACGACAATTTCAGCGCGGAAGTACTCGAATCGACCACTCCTGTACTCGTCGATTTTTGGGCCCCTTGGTGTGGACCATGCCGTCAGATCGCTCCACTGATCGACCAACTAGCCGAAGAGTACTCCGGCAAAGTCAAAGTTGGTAAGGTGAATATCGATGACAACCCTGGCGTTACCAACGAGTATGGAATTCAGAGCATCCCAACGTTGATGGTGTTTCGCAACGGAGCTGTGGCTGAGCGTTTCGTAGGCATGCCACCACGCTCGAAGCTCACTCAAGCACTCGACGACGCCGCATAGTTGTCGCGACTTTCTTCCTAGCAAAGTTGTATAGGCAGCTTTCTTAAGCTGAGAGGGTACGAACACCCTTCAGGATTGGAGTTGCGCAAATTTCTGGGAATTTGGGCCGAAGGCCCAGCGATTTACCCAGCCCAGCCCATTCTCGGGCTGGGTTGTGAAGCTTGAGTAGGTCAAGGGCCAACGGCCCTCCAAGCTTGACAAGGTGAACGGAAGGGCTTCGCCCCTAAAACCAAATATTGCAGTTCCACCGCTTGGCAGCGGTGGCTACGTCCTTCCACCGCTTGGCAGCGGTGGCTACATTCTTCCACCTCTTGGCAGCGGTGGCTACATCCTTCCACCGCTTGGCAGCTTGGCAGCGGTGGCTACGTCCTTCCACCGCTTGGCAGCGGTGGCTACGTCCTGCAGCGGAGCACTCGCAGCTTCAAAAGCGCCCTGGTCCTTTAGGCGTCGCCGCCATCGATCGTTGATAAAGCGGTAGATAGCGATAATAGACTTCTAAGCACAAGCAGCTCATCGCAGTCGAATAGACGCGACCGCCGTATCCGCCCCAAACTCCATCAGGCGTCCAACTTCCTGCATCGGCGCTGTATGCAGGTTCTTGAGTTTGCAGGAGTCTCGCTTTCATCGCTTGATTCCAGACTCGCCAGTTCTCGTCCTGCAGTTGAAACAAGGCCAAGGTCGCGTAGTACCAAAAATAGACGTTGTCCGGTTGCGTTCCAGGCAGATAGCGAAGGATCATCTCAGTCGCTTCCTGCTTGGCCTCACGGTTGAGCGGATAGTCCAGCAGCATCCGACAAGCCAACGCCTCGGCGGTCATCGTCTCGGACGGCTTGCCTTCGGAGGGACGGTAGCGCGCCAAGCCACCTACTCCAGCACCACACGAATCCAAGAATCGTCGCATGCGGCGTTCGACTTCATCGGGAACCTTGATGCCAGAACGCGAAACACTCTTAAGAGCCATCGCTTTCCAACCAAAAAGGCTCAGGTCCCCAGGATCTCCTGGCTTGTAACGCCAGCCACCGCCACGAATGTCTTGAGCTGCGATCGTGAACTGGGCTGCGCGCAAAAGTCCTTCGCGAATCACTTGATCATGAGTCATGGCGTGGGCTTCGGCTAAGGCTAACATCGCAATGCTGTGGCAGTACATACGAGCGTTCACCACCGATTGCTCGTTTCCAATTTGCTTAGGCCCAGACAGATCCCCTGAAGGCATTTGCACTTGTAGCAGGTAGGCTAAACCACGTTCGACCGTTTGGCGATGCTTGCCATCCAGATGTGTGTGGCCGGCCGATAGAAATGCCAAGAGCGCCAAACCACTGACGCCAGTATCCGCGCGATTGCCCGTGTTGTGTCGGAACTCGCCCAACGCTTTAGTTTCTGTACCGCCGCCAAAGCGAGCGGCGTTCCAACTTCCATCGTCGGACTGTGCTCGTGCCAACCAATCTAAACCAGCTTCGACAGCCGCTTCGGTATCGGCATCAGCACCATAGGGGCGTGCGAGCTCAAGTCGATTGGAAGCTTGACGTAGTTGATACTCGTTGGGCATCGCTGCCGATGGTATCGATGGCGTGGGTGCTGGAGGCAATGGAGTTGGTGGTGACGGCAATGCTGGTGCTGAACCGTTTTCAGGCATGGGGGGCGGAAGGACGCTGACCTGTTTCGTCGATTCAGCCAACAGCGCTTGCGGCGGATTTTCATAGGACTCGACGATCTGCGCCTCAACGTTGCTTGGGTCCAACATATCCGGCGGCAACTGTGGCAAAGGGGCTGGCGTTGAGTCGGCGAGCAATTCAGGTGGCTCGTCCCACTTAAGTTGCTCGCGCGATTCTAGTTCGGGCGGCTTAGGCAAATCGGCAAGAGGCGTCGGCTGTTGCCACTCTTGTATCTGCTCCTCCGGCGCATCCTGTGGCGGCTCGGGTTGACTTACTTCCGCATCGATCAGTGGATCAAACGTAAATGCAATCGCTCGCTCCTGCCCTCGAGGATCACCTTGAGGCAGGACGGTCCGCGTTCCCATCGCGTACATGAGTAACCAAATATGAGCCAAGATGCTCAGCACGACACACTTGGTAACCAGTTTGTTTTGAGCCCAACGAGTTCGCGAAGCGATTAGCAAGAAAATCGCTAACAGCGCAAACCCCACACCACCCGCGATCGCCAAGCTGCGACCTGTGGTCACGAACGCCCACGCTTGCCAGAGCTTTTCGGTAATGGTTGCGATGAGGATCATGGACTAGCGTAGCTTTTCGTTTTGAATTCCCGCCACAGCCATCGTGGCACCAGACTTGTCGATTGCGCCGTAAACAGGAACCACATCACCATGTTTGGCGTTTGCATCCGCGCGTACAATCACTTTTAGGTCAGGAAACGTTCGTCGCATGTCTGCCAGACGTTGGGATAGCTCAAGAACCGAAACCTGCTGTCCGTCCAAATAGGCTATTCCATTTGCGGCAATCTGAACTTCGCGACTTTTCGGCGCGGGCATCATCGAGTTCATCGTGCTCATGCCCGGCAGCTTAATGTCGATGTTTCGTTCTTCTTGATTGAACTGTGTTCCAACCATGAAGAAGAGAATCAACACCAAAACCACATCGATCATGGAGGTCATGTTCACTGTTGGCAGTTCTTCATCGCTACTAATCTTCAAGGCCATGTTACACTCTCTTTGCGATTGATCTCTTGTCGATGCCTAGGCCGCTTTTCTTGAACGTGAGCGAGAACGGTTGCTTTGAGCTTCGGCGCTCACGGCATCGATGACGTCGTTGCAATACGAGTCCATTTCGAGAATCAGCTTATCGACACGACCAAGAAAGAACGCATAAGCGATATACGCCGGGATTGCGACGCAAAGTCCAGCGGCTGTAGTTACGAGTGCCAGTCCGATCGAGCCCGCAAGCATTTCAGGCCGGCCCATCGCTTGGTTGTGAGCGATGGAATTGAACGCTTCAATCATTCCTTGGACGGTGCCCAAAAGCCCCAGCAGTGGCGCGACGTTGCTAATGGAGCTGAATAGCCGGAAGTAACGCTTTAGTTTGCTAGTAACACGCGCTCCCGCATCGACTACCGCTTGTTCTATCTCCACAGCAGGGCGTCCCCATTTCTTGAGCGCCGCAGCGAACAATTCTGCAATCGGACTACCGTTCTCTTCGCACAGGGCAATCGCTTCTTCCTGATCCAACTGCTGCTGCTCAAGCTGCTCAATCACTCCTCGAACAAAAGGCTTTGGGATAACTCGACCGCGTCGAAGGAACACCATACGCTCGAAAATAAAGACCACCAGGATTACTGAACATCCCAAGATTGGGATCATCAATACACCACCTTGGCGAATCAAGCTGAAGATGCTGTCGCTAGGGACCGCAACAGTTGACGACTGAGCTTCGGTGCTACCGCCAAGAGCCGACCGCGATGAATCGACCGTGGGCGTATTGGTCATCGGATTCGTAGCAATTCGGGCGCTCGGTTGATTGTTGAGCCCCATCGAATTAGTGCCCATATTGGGATTGGTTTGCGGACCGCTTGGGACGCTGTACGGAGGCGGAGCTCCTAGGCCTCCAGTGATGCCATTTTGAGCACTTGCAGTCGCTGCAAGAGCAACGACGGTGAGCATTAATGATCCTAGAGTACGGACGAGCATATTTCACCTTCGTGGTTATCTACCGCGATATCGAATTGTTTTGAGTTGTGGGTGCTTGATTGATGGCTGAATTGTTCTTGGGTGGCTCGAGGGCCTTGAGTCGTTGTCGAGCCGCAGTCGCAACATCGGATTGCGGATAATGCGTTACGATCAGTTGATAGGCCGCGTGAGCTTCCAATGGATTGCCCAACATCTCGTAGCACTTGGCCGACTGCAGGAGAGCGCGAGCTTTCCAAGGAGATACACGTATTGGTTCGGAGTTCAAGGAAGTTTGCGGTTCTTGGAGAATTGGCGATTGCCCAAGCACCATGGCATAACGCTCCAGCGCGGTAGCATAACTGCGCTGCATGAAGTCAAGCTCGCCTAACATCCACCAAGCTTGATCGATCGACTCGCCATTGGCTCGCGAGGGGGCCGCGGTTGACTTACTCTCAGTCTCGATCACCGCAGCTAGCTGTTTTCTCGCCGCTTCGAAATCGATATCGGCAACATCGCATTTTGCGATAACGAAGCGAAATTGACTGAGACTGGGATAGCTCGGAAAGCGTTCGATGCAGTTAACCGCGAGGGAACGAGCCCGCACAAATTCGCTCTGCGAGAGATATATCTCAGATCTTCGTAGCTGGATGGTCGCTAGCCAATCCAACAATTGCTTAGGTGAAGGTGCCGATGATACGGAGTTTGCCGATTCACTCAGGCTTGTTTGAGTAGCTTGAGTCTGCTCTAGGGACTTCGACAATTGCTCGAGCGACGTAATCGCCTGCTGCGTTCGACCAGCTTTGCGATGCGCTTCAGCGATGGCGAGTTGCAGGCTGAATCTCTGAGTCAGACTCAGTTCGCTGGGTTTTTCGAGATTACTGGCAATCCAAGCGACATCGTTCTCCGTAGGATCTCCCGCCAGTAAAGCGAGAGGCAAATCAAAGTTGCGAAGCTGAATTTCATTTGGGGTGGCGTTCGTAGCAAGCGAGTGCAAGAGCTCAATAGACTTTCGATACTCGCGCTTTTTAGACAGACGTTTAGCAAGCTCGCCGACCGCCGATCGATGTACGGGTGATTCAGTCGAAACAGATTGCATTGCCACCTCCAAGACGACCAAGTCGCTCTCTGGCAGCAACGAAAAGGCTCGCCTGGTGACTTGTAACGTTCGATTCGCGAATTCTGAATCGATGCGCAACAGCTTCGATGCGGTGGGTTCGGAGAAGGCCATTGGGGCCCACTTCACGAGCAGTTCCATGGCCTGTCGCAACGCACCTTGGGATAGATGTGTTTCGGCGACTCGTACAGCCGCAATTGGGGCTAACGTGCTGTCAGGAAATTCTGTGAACAGTTGCTCCAATACTGGAACTGCCAGCGCAGATTCACCCGCAGCGATAAGAGATGAAGCTTGTTGGTATAGCTTCACCGCTCCTGCTTCTTTGTCGACGGTCGATTGTGGGAATAAGGTCCAAAACAAAAAGGACCATGCGAATGGGATCACCGCAGCCTCCTTGCATTGGTGAGATGGAAATCAAATTCTCAAGCGATTGAGCGAACAAATTTGAACCGTAGGCTAGCCGCAGTCCGCTCGATTCTGACTGCCGCTAGCGCCTGAGGTTCAAAACATGCTTCACAGCGTTGCGCAATACACCACCCAGTCTTTTATCTACCCTCCTTCTTGGAAGCAAGATAATCTGGGTGGACGAACCTCACAAAATCGCGCAAACGCTAGCAAATGCGGTTTTTTGTTTGTCCATTTGTTCCGCTGCAACTTGCTCGGTGATTCGAAATCCTAACTGCAATATTGGAAGATTCGCCAGCAGAATCAATCGGCGTTTCGATCGGGTGGTTCTTGGCCCAGTAAATGGCGCACAAAGTAATCGTGCATACGCCTTACACCGTAGGCACCACCCATGCCATGTCCCGCGTTTGGCACAACCAACAGATCAAAATCCTTGTTGGCACGGATCAGTGCGTCAGCAAATCGCAAGGTAGACTCGGGTGGAACATTGGTATCCACTTCGCCAACGATTAGCAGGAGCTTGCCGCGCAGTCGGTAAGCGTTGTCGATATTCGAGCATTCGGCGTAGTGCGGACCAACCGGGTAGCCCATCCATTGCTCGTTCCAAGAGGCTTTATCCATCCGATTGTCATGACAGCCGCATGCCGCTACGGCTACTTTGTAAAAGTCGGGATGAAAAAGGACTCCAGCCGCCGCGTTCTGTCCGCCGGCGCTAGTGCCATAGATTCCAACTCGCGATACATCGAGTTCAGGATACTTTGCTGCCGCAGCTTTGATCCATAGAATGCGATCTTCAAATCCCCCGTCCTTCAAGTTCTTCCAGCAGACATCGTGGAAAGCCTTGGAACGATTGGCTGTCCCCATACCGTCGATCTGGACCACCACGAAGCCCAGCGAAGTCAGCGACTCAAAACGCTGACTGGGGCTAAAACTCTTAGGCACAAAAGAATCATGGGGCCCCGCGTAGATATCCTCGATGACAGGATACTTCTTGCTTGGGTCATAGTCTTTAGGGCGACAGATGATGCCCCAAATATCCGTTTTTCCATCGCGGCCCTTAGCCACAAACGCTTCAGGAGCCGTCCAGCCGCTGGCCTTCAGTCCGCTGATGTCAGCTTGCTCCAACTTACACAACAGCCGTCCATCTTCCGCACTCCGCAGTTCTGTCACTGGAGCCATGTCCACGCGCGAGTACCTGTCCAGCAAGTACTTGCCATTCGGCGAGAATTCGACGGAGTGTGTACCGTTGCCATCGGTCAGCCAAGTCACTTTACCCGTATCCAATTCAACTTTCGCGTAATGGATAAAGTAGGGGTCTTGGTCCTCACGACCGCATGCTGTGAACCAAAGCACGCGATTCTCTTCGTCGATCTTCTCAATGCTTCGGCAAACAATACCACCTGGCGTCAATTCGCGAATTTCTTCGCCATTGTTTGCGTCGAGCAGAATGAACTGCCGCCAGCCATTCTTCTCCGTGACGTAGATCATCTGATCCGACTTCTCTAGCCAATTGATCGCGCGCATCGTGTTGTTTTCAGTGTGAGCTGTCCAAATGAAAGTGTTGGATTTCTCGTCGACCAAGTTGCGAACCACGCCGGATTTGACGTCAACTTCGATCAACCGAAATCGTCCATGCCCACGATCAATCTGTTCGTAGGTGAACTTCGTACCATCCTTTGAAAAGCGAATCCTTGGCGAACTCCACTCATGCTCGTAACGATCTACCGTCGGCTTGACTTGCTGTCGCGATTGGATGTGAAAAATGTTCGGTTCATATTTAGGAAAATCGTCACCGGGCAGGCTATAGGGCTGCGATTGTAGTACGGCTCGACCGCCACCAGGAGGCGAAGAACGGACGATGTGAAACTCTTTCCGCTGGACCGATTCCATTCGAAAGGCAATCAAACTTTGCGAATCGGGAGACCAGACTAACTGCCCATAAGCCAACCCTTCTTTGCCATCATCGCTCAGCGTGATCGATTCACCCGAGTCTGCTGATCGTACGACAATGTTGAAGTCAACAACGCTGGCAGTCCATTTGCCATCGGGCGACCGACCGTCGTTTCGTTCAGCTCGATTTCCATCGCGACGCCTTCGCGGAGGTGGAGCGGGTTCGAATTTTCGCCCATCGATAATCACCTCGCTACCGTTGTCGTCGGCGACTATGATTCCCAGGCTTTCACCCTTGTCATTCAGTAGCTCCCAACGATGCCCGCCAAACGTATGCTGGTCTCGCGATTTCCCTGGCTCGATTTTCCCATAGCTTTGCTTCGATCCATCATCACTGACCCAAAGCAATTCAGCCGCTCCCGCCAGTCGATTGACGAAGGTCACCGATGTTTCAGCGCCCGTTCGCGAAGGTCTTCGATTCGGAGCGTTGTTTCCATCGGTGGGTGTCTTGGATGGATCAGCCGCGTTGCCATCGACTTCGGTCAATTTCTTTGCAGTCGCGTCCCACTGGTATCGCTTGGATTTACCGACAAGCCCAATCAGCTTTCCCGCATCATCGTACTCTAGTCGTTCAATAGGCATGCGATCGGCATCCTCAGTACCCGCGAACGCTTGCTTGACTGCTGCATGGTCGAATGCCAGCTCACGAGTGCCTCGAATTGCGTCAACGAAAATGAACTCGCGCTGGCCATCAGGCAGATCATTGCGATACCAAAACTGACTGTCGTTAATCCAGTTTGCCGATACGCGATCACGATAGACTCGACGACCTCCTGATTGTTGTCGCGAGCGTCGCTCTTGAGGCGACGGACTCTCGTTCAATCCTTCAATTCCGATAGCTTCGGATTCTTGCTTAGCTTGGGCCAAGCGGGCCGTACCCGCCAAGCAGATCACGTAGGCAATGGACAACGTAGGCAAAAGAAAAAGTCGGCTAGTAAAAAATCGCATTGGTAGTTTTTCCTAAGAGTCGAGTTCGACTAGCTATTGTAATTGCCCCGCTCATCAAGTCATGAGTATGGAACCAGGGATTAACTTTTCGCGCTCTTCCCAGTGGCAAAAGAAAAAGACTCTCGCCAAAAGTTTAGCGAGAGTCTTTCGAGTTTTTCAAAGGTAATTAACGGAGCAACTTAGCTTCGTAGCTTAGCGCCTTAACCAACGCTCTTTTCATTCCGCGAGCGATAATCAACAACGTCCCACGCCAGTCCAAAGACCTTCATGATGCGAATCATCATGTAGGTCATGTCGACTTCCCACCACTTGTGACCGTGAACAGCCATGCGTGGGTGAGCGTGGTGATTATTGTGCCAGCCTTCGCCAAAGGTAATCAAGGCTACCCACCAGTTGTTGCGGCTGTCGTCGCGAGTCTGGTAGTTCTTGTAGCCCCACATGTGACTTGCACTGTTCACGAGC
>CAYWNG010000192.1:0-10124 GCA_964458685.1 uncultured Pirellulaceae bacterium | reverse complement strand
CGTTTTCGCCGCTCCGCGTGAATGGCAGTTTGCGAAGTTTTTGGTGGAACCGGCGTCTGGACTAGCGATATATGGGAGGTTCGAACACACCTCGTAGCGTCAGTTTCGAGTTGCGAGGCTTGAAGACCGGATCAAGAAATCGAGCTCATGCTCAATGAAATGTTGCTCGTAATCGTACTCGAAAGATCGGATTCGAGAACGAGTACGAGCACCGTCTTCGACTGAGCACAAGCACGAAAATCCGAAGAACAAAGGGGCTCGAAAAACTCTAATCTCTACAGCCCAAGTCCGGGAAAGACTGTCGCGGCGGGACGTTCGATGAATTGCTCTAAACCGTCAGTTCCGCGTTGAATCAAGTTGTTGCCGCTGCCTGGATTACAGCAAGCTTTAGATTGAAAGGCCATTTCGCAAATGGCCTTGACCATTTGACAACTTGCTAAGTGCGGCGTGATGTAGTGTGACTTGCCAACATCTTCCGTCAAACGATCCTGACGAACTTTGTGCGCATTTTCGCCTAAGCGTGATGCACAAAGTCCAACATAACCCAACGCCTCTTGGCATCGAAACGAATGATTGGGCCAGCGCTTCAGAGTCGAGTCGGTATTGTTGTATGTGGTGTAAAAACCATCGGCGGCGACAAGAGCTTTGTCATAGCGATAGCCAGGATAGAGCGCGTCGCAGTCCAGCGCGCCGGAGATCACTGCACCGCGAAGGTTCTTTCGCTCGACCTCGCTTCCTTCGGCCAGCTTCAAGCAATCGAGCGAACCACCGCCGATCAAATGCAAAGCACAGATGATCGTGACTCCGCCATAGCTGTGGCCGCTGAGCGTTAACGGTTGAGCGGTGCTCATCATGTTCGTTAGCTTGGCAATGTAATAACCTTGTCGTTCGGCAAAAACGTATTTAGCTTTGATATTGGTCTTTGCCAAGATCACAGGTCGAAGCAATGGCCGCGTGTAGAAAATCTCGGAAGGCCACGACCAAAAGACAAGCATCTTCGGACCAGGGCAAACCTTCAGTCGCTCGTACACTTTCCAGCAGACTTCCATCGCTGCATTGTGATCGAGCGTATTGCCGTGTGAAAAAAGAAGCGTTGGAATGTTGGCTTGCGCTGCCAGGAATGACTCACGCGACTCGGTGACAAACTTGCAAGCTTCTCGGTCGTAACGCTGATAGGTTAGCTTCTCGAAGCCCTCGTCCAGCCCATCGCATTTGGGCGCACAACGAGAGTTGATTAACCAAAGCTCGGGCAGTTCGCAAGCACATGGGCATCCTGTCGTACATGTGTCTGAGGCTGACGCCCATCCACAAACGAAAAAGAAGGAGATTAACACCAAAGCGAAGTTGTGTTTCATCATGCCACCTTGCAATGATCTTTGTGCAACGATTATCGATTTTCGAGCAGTGATCTTGATGCAGAGATTACTCTGCAATGACTTCCATGCGATCCTGTCGGCGCTAGATAAACGGCAATTCCGTAATTGTTTGCCAGTTCAGAGACTGATGCCAATGAGGAATCAGTCAAGAGTTAGGGGCAGTTTTCGAAATCCGTTCCTGCAGCCGAAAGAGAAGCTACTCCGAAGGATAGCGCAAGAATTGTGGACGGGCGTAATTTGAGTTTGCGAATTCAGCAGAATCAAGAAGTTTCTAAGGCCAGAAGGACTACGGTTGTTAGATTCGATACAGATTCCGAGGTGCGCGGCGTCCGCCCGCCACAAGATCTAGCCGCATGTGCAATCGTTGTTTGGCTGAGCATACGTAAGCTAGATTTTCAGCTTCACAAGTCAAGCATAAGCTCACTTCTTGTTGGCTGGTTCTTTATCTGGATCAGTTGGCGCAAGATCGTCAGAATCGTCAGTGTTTAACTTGGTATCCGCGATGACAGGCTGGCCGAGTTCCAAAATGACTGTCGGTTGACCGCCAATCTGATCGGTCAAAACTCCATGAACCTCAAGGCTGCGATCCATCCAACTGGCAAACATCGAAGCATCTGCGATCATTTGTCGAGCGCGAGTGACCAACTTGCCTTCGTTTTCCATCGCTTTGCGTTGAGCCGTCAGCAGGGCCTTTTGTTCGCGAGGAATTTCAACAGCTTCAAAGGTTGCTTTGATTTGATCAATGCCCACCGTCAACCGTTGTTGGTAGCCCTGCAACACAGTCAGCATTTGATCCAGCGTGGATTCATTCAATGGAACTGCAATGCCTGGCGTATCTTGGCTTCCAGCGGCAACTGTCCACCGTATATCGGCCTTGCGACCGGTAAGTTGTGCCAGGACTACGACCTGCGTTGGCTCTTGACCTTTGCGAGGCTTTAACTCCTTGGCTGTTAGTATCCAGCGAACTGTTTCTTTCTCAGCAAGGCTTTGCAACCCCGGCGGATCGACGGTAAACGCGGCTGTTGTTGCAATTCGTAATTGCCAAACTGGTTGACGCGCGCGGATCTTCGCGGGCAGCTCTTGAACCTGAAACATGGACTCGACGTTAAGCAACTGAACAGGAATTTTTGGCGGTCCATCTTGGTCCGTTCCTGCATCCAGCGTATTCACTTTGGTGTCGTCTGAAGTCACCGACTTTAGCAACCCCGCCACACTTTCTTTGCTTGTATCTTGAACAGTCTTTGGCGGACTTGATCCTTCGTTTTCGTTAGCAACACTAGCAGCTTGATCGTTCGATGTTTGCGATGCTTCGGGGGAACTCAGATTGGATTCGTCGCGTTGAGGGCGATTGTTGGAAGTGATCGATCCCAGTGATTCTGCCGCGGAAGAGGTTCCGCCAGGTTGAGATAGTCCAAGTTCGCTGGTTCGCTCGCCATCAAGCGTGGTGACCTCAGGTGTCGTAGTAATCTCAGGCTGTTCGTTGGACGAGGTGTTGTTGTCGCTAATCGTACTTCCACTTCCTGAAAGCAGTTCGTCCAACTCGGCGCCTGAGGACTTAGTCGATCGAGCTGACTTCTTTGGTGACTTCGGAGTCGAGTCGCTGGGCTTCTTTGATCCAGTAGCTTCACTTGCAGTCGTGGAGTCCTTTGAAGCAAGTGAATCTGACTTCGTGTTACCGCGGCTTAACGCGAAGTAGGCTGTGGTTACCGCTAACGTTACAGCGGCGATACCCCCGGCAACAAGCAACCGCCGATTGTTGATGTGGTGTGACTTGGCCTTCGCAGTTTGCTTCGACGGTCGCTCGATTGAGCTTTGTTGTGTCGATGTGGTTTCAAATGCAATTGGCTGAAGTTGTTGCAAGCTTCCTTCAGCGCTTCCTTCAGCGAGGTCAAGCGACGCGGCTGGTTCCTGCTGAGCTGTTCCAGCATCTGTGGTTGAATTCGGTGGTGCGGTCGAAACTGTCTCTCGTGCTTCCACGGAGCGCGAATCGTGAGTTGCCTTTGATCGCGCTTGACGATCGACACACTGACTTGTCAATGACTGAAGTGCCGAATGACAAGCGTCCAGCGTATCGATGCTGGAAAGTTTGCTTTCATCCAGTCCTGCCCATTTCAATAAGCAATGAATCAACTCCTGTGTATCGTTGGTAGTCGAAGTTGTTTCGGGATGACCTTGAGTCTTCGGGCATGCTAACGCTAATGATCCTTGATTTGAAATTTGTAGATCGGACCAGCCAAGCGATTGTGGGCAATCGGGTTGTTCGCTCAGATGGACTAACTGCCAAGCCCAATCCAGGCAGACTTCTGGTGGCGGGCTTCCAAGTTCGTCGAGCAATTGTTGGACGTTTTGCATTGCTAGAACTCAGATTGACTTTCTCATAAACGTAGGTGGACCGAACAAGAAAGCGCCCTCCAATTCCTTGAAGGTGGTTTCTTTGTACTCTTTCCCCGCTTGCACTGTTGCTAACGGATTTCCAGCCGACTTCGGGGCGGGCAATATTCTATACTCTTCTGTGTCTTCACATGGAAGAAACTCCCCCAAAACCCCTCTGCGGAGGTTGGTTGTCGCTGTTTAGCGTCAAAAATGCCTTGACCTATTGCCTCTAGCGTACAATAATTCACTTATCCGGATGAACGGATGGATGCTTTGGATTGCTCAAGGATTTTACCTGAATGATGAATGGCTCTTTAGAGTGGCTTCAAACGCTGGCGGACCCCACCCGGGTACGTCTGCTAGCCATTTTGAACCGCGAAGAGCTATCAGTCGGTGAAATGTGTGCAGTTTTGCAGTTGCCGCAGAGTACGGTGAGCCGCCATTTGAAGGTGTTGAGCGGTGACGGCTGGGTTGGCAATCGTCGCGAAGGGACGAACCAGCTTTACTCACTGACAGAGGGCGATTGGAGCCTGGATCGTCAACAGTTATGGAATTGGGTCTCGAAGCAACAAGAAACCTCCGCTACTTCGTCGCAAGACCTGTCGCGGTTGGGACAGATTCTGACGCAGAGGTCGAGGAGCGAAGCGTTCTTTAGTTCGGCTGCCGAACAATGGGATCGAATGCGAATCGAACTGTTCGGTTCCCAATTGGATGCCTTTGTATTGGCAGCTACGTTGAGTGCAGAAGCAAAGGTTGCAGAACTTGGGTGCGGATCAGCTCCATTGGCGCAACTCGTTGCACCGTATGTACAGCAAGTCGTCGCAGTAGATAGCTCGTCCGCAATGCTCACTGCCGCGAAGCAGCGACTGAATGGTTTAGAGAACATTCAATTTGTTCAGTCGCACTTAACCGAGCTGCCCTTGGATGATTGTTACTTTGATGCGGCTTGGTTGGTTTTAGTCCTACCATACATCCACAATCCGATCGAAGTCTTGGCTGAATCAAGTCGAGTCCTCAAGCCAGGAAAGTCGCTTGTGTTGGTGGATCTGTTGCCACATGACCGTGCAGCATATCGTCAAGAGATGGGACACGTTCGTTTGGGCACTGATCGCCATGAATTAGAAAGTTGGTTGACTCAGTCTGGCTTGGGACTGAGTAAGTACATTCCATTACCGCCTGATCGCACCGCCAAGGGGCCTGCCCTTTTTGCTGCGGTGTGTCAGCGACACTAGAAACAATTTTAACGTTAGAGAACTAGACACAGATCAAACGATATTCGATTGGGTGTGTTGCATTTTGGGAAACTCTCAAAGGAGAATCGAGATGAGTGCAGTTGCTACATCAACTGAACAACGACTGGCATTTAAGGTGCGAGCATTCGACCTGCTAGCCGAAGGCAAGCGAGAAGAAGCGTTAGCACTGGTCGACCTTGGTCGCAAGGAGATCATGCTGGCTGAAGAAGAGATGCCAGGTCTGATGGCATTGCGAGCCCGATATGGAGCTAAGAAGCCATTGAAGGATGTGAAGATCATGGGCAGCTTGCACATGACAGTTCAAACCGCTGTATTGATTGAAACTCTGGTTGATCTAGGCGCTGATGTTCGCTGGGTTAGCTGCAACATCTTCTCGACTCAAGACAGTGCTGCTGCGGCAGTGGTCGTCGGTCGAGGTGGATCGTTGGATAACCCAATTGGAACGCCCGTTTTCGCTTGGAAAGGCGAGACGCTGGAAGAATACTGGTGGTGTACCAACGAAGCGATCACATGGCCAGATGGTTCTGGTCCTGAGATGATCGTTGACGATGGTGGCGACGCAACCATGCTGATCCACAAGGGTCTAGAGTACGAAGCTGCTGGCGTTGTACCTGACTTTGATGCGGACAACGAGCCTGAAGAGTGGGGCGTTGTTCTACAACTGCTTCGCGATGAATTGGCTGCTAATCCAGGCAAGTGGACGGCAATGGCTAAGGCGATTCGCGGAGTCAGCGAAGAGACCACGACCGGTGTTGCTCGCTTGTACGAAATGGAACGCGCTGGCACACTTCTCTTCCCAGCAATCAACGTCAACGATTCAGTAACCAAGAGCAAGTTCGACAACAGCTACGGCTGCCGTCACTCACTTGTTGACGGTCTGAACCGAGCGACTGACGTGATGATGGGCGGTAAGGTTGCTGTAGTCTGTGGTTACGGCGAAGTTGGCAAGGGAAGCTGTCAATCGCTTCGCGGTCAAGGTTGCCGAGTCATCGTAACTGAGATCGACCCAATCTGCGCTCTGCAAGCTGTGATGGAAGGTTACGAAGTCAAGCCAATCGAAGACGCTTTGGCAATCGCTGACTTCTTTGTCACCACAACCGGTAACAAGGACATCATCACTGTCGAACACATGAAGGCGATGAAGGACAAGGCCATCATCGGCAACATCGGTCACTTCGACAATGAAATCGACATGGCTGGCTTGTACAAGCTGGTCAAGAGCGGTGAAGTTGAGCGTATCAACATCAAGCCTCAGTATGACCAATTCGTGTTCAAGAGCACTGGCAAGAGCGTTTTGATTCTTGCAGAAGGTCGCTTGCTGAACTTGGGTTGTGCAACAGGTCACCCAAGCTTCGTGATGAGCACCAGCTTCACCAACCAAGTTCTGGCTCAATTGGAACTTTGGACCAAGCGAGATACAGGCGAGTACGGAAATCGCGTTTACATGCTTCCAAAGAAGCTGGACGAAGAAGTGGCTCGACTGCACTTGGAAAAGCTGGGTGTCAAGCTGACCAAGCTAACCAAGGACCAAGCGGACTACATCGGCGTGCCAGTCGAAGGTCCTTACAAGTCGGACCACTACCGCTACTAACCGATAGTTCAAACTCGGGTGGTTACGTTAAGCCCGGGTAAGATCCGCGGAAGTTCGCAAGACGCACTTGTTGGCTAGCCAACAGGTGCGTTTTTTTGTTTCTGGCTTGGAACATGGACATTTTCTGTCGAGTACTAACCGAGCCCCAGGACGCTCTGTCCAGGAACGGCAATTCGGAAAAGCACTATCTTCCTTGCCTTTGTGGCTAGATTTATCCGCAGTTTGCCAATCGTTGCCCCACATTAGGTGGGTAAAGCTATCGATTTAGTTACCATTTGTTGTTAGACTCAGGTGATGGCTGTTGTGTCCTTTATGACTTAACCTGCAGCCAGTAATCAACTACTTTTCCAACCTGCATCGGCACGGCGAACCAACGCGGTGTTAGGAACATCAGATGCTTAAACGGCTTGAAACTGATATTTTCGATCAAGAGACCGCTTCGGTCGAAGCAGGCTCATTGGAGCCGGGTTCCTTGACCACAGAGGATTCCTCTGATCGCGAAGCCTCTAGTTGGTTTGATACCGACTCGCAAGCTTTCCTCATTAGCTTGATGTTTCACCTCGTGCTAATTGTGGGATTAGCAATCGTTCCCGTCATCATGCACCTCAAGCCCGAGCTGCTGTTGGTAGCCTCACCCACAGCCGAGCAGGAAGTGGATGAGTTCAAACTGGTGGATCAAGTAGCTGCCTCGGACGAGATGTCTGTCGAGGTTGGTGCCAACAGCGACTCACGCGATGTATCGATGGCACTGAGCATGGCACCCGTGCTGGCTGACCTTTCGGAGATTCCATCTCCAACCGATCACGAACCCGTCAAGGACGCCCAGTTCTCTATTAACAACACATTGGAACAACCGGTTGGCTTGGTTCGTAATCCGATGGTTGTTAAGGGAATGACAGGAGTCGGTGAATCGGGAGTCGATGGTGCCGTGGATCGGGTGACCTACGAAATTCTCCGTTCGATGGAAGAGAGTCCGACATTAGTGGTTTGGTTCTTTGATCAGAGTGGCAGTTTGACTCGCCAACGCGATGATATTCGCAAACGCTTTGATCGAATCTACGAAGAGTTGGGTATTGTTGCCGAAATGCGCGAGGAGCAAGGGAAGAAACTTGCAGACGAACAATTGCTGACGGCAGTGTTCGCATTCGGTAAGCAGGTTCACCTTTTGACCCCCAAGCCCACTGCAGACCTCAATGAGATAACGGAAGCAATTGATTCGATTGAAAATGATCCCGATGGAATCGAGCGAGTCTTTAGCGCTGTTTACGCGGGTATCGAGAAGTTCAAGGGTTATCGCAGTTCCAGGTCTGGAAAAGGTGACGCGCGCAATGTGATGTTCGTGATCGTTACGGATGAACGAGGCGATGATGTCAACGGTTTGGATAAAACGATTAATGAATGTGTGAAGTATGCCATTCCAGTCTATGTTCTGGGAGTCCCCGCGCCATTTGGTCGCGATGTTACGTTTGTGAAGTATGTCGACCCAGATCCAAAGTTTGACCAAACGCCACAATGGGCCGAAGTCGACCAAGGGCCTGAGTCCATCTTCCCTGAAAGAGTTCGTGTTGGATTCCGTGACAATTACTTTGACGAACCGGTGATCGATTCCGGTTTTGGTCCCTACGCACTCTCGCGATTGGCTTACGAGACGGGCGGAATCTACTTTACGATTCACCCCAATCGTCGCGTTGGATCACGTGTTCGCCGGGAAGAAGTAGAGGCTTTTGCTTCCGATATCCAGTACTTTTTTGATCCCGAAGTTATGGCCAAGTATCGGCCAGATTACGTCACTACAGCCGAATACATGAAGCTGGTCGAAAAAAGCCCGCTTCGACGCGTGCTGATCAACGCAGCTCGCATGCCTCGAGCCGATGTCTTGACCGATCCAACGATGAGGTTCGTTAAGCGAGACGATGCCGCCTTTGTGAATCTTCTATCCGAAGCTCAGCGGGCCCCAGCGCGTGTCGAGCCCGCGCTTTTGCAATTGACCGAAGTCCTCAAGCAGGGCGAGCAGCATCGCAACAACGAAGTTTCGGCAAGATGGATCGCCAGTTTTGATCTATCGTTGGGAACGGTGATGTCGCATAAAGTTCGCGCCGAGACCTACAACTTGATGTTGGCGAAAGCTAAGCGCGGCATGAAGTTCGAGAAAGAAAAGAACAACACCTGGGTGCTACGGCCGGCAAACGAAATTAGCGTTGGCAGTAAGCTAGAGAAAGAAGGGCAATACGCTGTCCAGCTTCTCAAAGATGTGGCCGAAAAGCACAAGGGGACTCCCTGGGGGCTATTGGCGGAACGTGAGCTTCGAAATCCGATTGGATGGAAATGGACAGAGGAATACACCGATCTGAATCCTCCTCCACCTCGCAATAATGATCCACCGCCCAATAACCCACCACCGATGCCGCGCGACGATCAAGCTAGAATGCTCGCGCCTCCTCCGCCAAAACGCCCTCTGCCGAAATTGTAGTGGTGCGGTCCACGATGAACGCAGGATCATGTCCCGAAGAAAACTGCCAGAAGCGACCGGGCCTTTGGCGCAGCTACGCTTTGACGATGTTTGCGATCGTCGTCTTGTTCGCTTTAGTTGTCTATGCTTTTGACGGTAAATTCGGAGCCGAAAAAGCTCTTACCGGACTTTTCTTGCCCGTGGGCTTCGTCTGGTTGAATCTCACCTGCACCATGTTGCTCAGTTGGTTGTATTCAGCAGCGATGGTCACTCGCTGTCTATTGACCGTGGCCTGGCTGGCGATGTCTCTTGTCACGACTTCGCCTCTGCCGGATTACTGCTTCCGATTTGTTGAGAAGCCGCTTGAGGGTGAATTCTCGCCTGGCGTTGACCCGCCTTTGGATTTGTTGATTGTCTTTGGCGGTGGTACACAAGCCGGTCCGAATCGCGCGGAGGTTTCCGGAGCAGGCGATCGACTTGTTTACGCGGCTCAGCTAATCAATCAGGGACATGCCCGCAAGTTGTTGGCAACGGGTGACGAAACGGCTGAGCAAGCGGTTGAAATCTGGACCAAACTGGGAATTGAAAAGGATCTGATTTCTACACTGCCTGGAAAGACAACGTTCGAAGAGATCAACCACTTGAAACCAGTTATCGGTGAGTCGCCTGGTCAACGCATTGGTATTCTTAGTAGCGCTTACCATATGCCTCGCGTTCAGCGATTAGCGTCCAGCGCAGGACTTCAGGGACTGATTCCAGTGGCCGCCCATCACCTGAATTCCGACCGGCCTTACGTTGCACGCGATTTCATTCCTTCGGTGGGGCCGTTGGATAAGTTCAGTGACTTTCAACGCGAAATGATGGGGCGGTTAGTCGGGCGATAAAGGTTTCGTCGGAGGATGATTGTGAATCTTCAAGACTAGCCGAGATGCCGTTAGGCTTCGGTTTCTTAGAGTTGACCACGAACAAAGGCAGTATGCACCGTAGCGGCGAACAACTTCGGAAATGAAGGGAACCGGACGCTAACGAGAGCGTCCCGCTTAGGCGGCCGGCGGCCGCTCTGAACTAGCCGCAACGCGTTA
>CAYWNG010000191.1:0-10135 GCA_964458685.1 uncultured Pirellulaceae bacterium | reverse complement strand
GAAGGGCTACAGGAGGGACGGCAAGAGGGACGGCAGCTCGCCATACCCATGATTCAATTGTTACAGAGATTATTGGGTGAAGAAACTCTCCAGCCAGACCAGCTTCAGAACTGGTCGCTCGAATCTCTCAAGGAACGGATCGAGCAAATGCAGCAGCAGTTCGAAGCGAAATCTAACTAGCTCACGCAGGAATATCCGCAGATTCAAAGTTGCGAACGAAAGCGGGAAGGAGCGGCGGGATCGCTTCCTGTGGATTTGGTAAGGGCAGCGATTTTACCCGGATTGGACGATTCTAGCTGGTCCATTATTGACTATACTTATACGTCATTCGACGCAGTCCAAATCGCGGTCGATTCTCACGCCTCCCAATTCTCCACATTTTTACGTGAATGGATGCTATGTACCGGCAACACATACTCAGTCTATTGGCGATTGCGTTCACAGCATTGTTCTCTGTTCCATCCATGGCTCAGCCTGGCGGAGCCCCTACGGGTGATGTAGTGCCGCGCGAAGTGCGCGAGATCTACGAAAAAGGATTGCAGTATTTGCTCGAAAGCCAAACGGATGCCGGCAACTGGCAAGATGGTTACTCGGGGCCCGGAACAACTGGCATGGCGATGATGGCCTTCTTGGCTTCAGGCGAAGATCCAAACTTTGGCAAGTACAGCGTACAAATTCGTCGTGCACTACGCTCGTTAATCCGCAGTCAAGACGCTTCAACGGGTTACATGGGCGATAGCATGTATCAGCATGGCTTTGCGATGTTGGCCTTAGCCGAAGCCTATGGTGCTGTCGACGAAATGGATCTTTGGGAGGGGCAGACTGGGACGAAGCAACGCTCAGTCGGCGAGGCACTGGAATTGGCGGTTCGCTGCGCGATCACTTCACAGTCCAAGAATCCTCATCAAGCTTGGCGCTACTCCCCAAACGCTCGAGATGCTGATACATCCGTGAGTGGCGCGATCCTCATGGGACTTCTCGCCGCTCGCAACGCTGGAATCGAAGTTCCAGACGGAGCGATCGACAAAGCGATTGGTTACTTTACTTCCATGACTGGCGATTCTGGCGTGGTTGGCTACTCCGGTGGCATGGGTGGTTTCGGGCAATCGATCGCGCGCAGTAGCATCGCTTGCTTGGTCTACAGCATTGCTAAACGAAAAGACTTGAGCCAATACGAAGCTGCCAAGCGGTATGTTACGAAGAACAGCGATGAGCAGTCGCACTACGCCGAGTACGCACGCTACTACCAAGCTCAGGCGCTTTTCCAGGCTGATATCGAAGCTTGGGAGAAGTGGAATCGGACTTTGATTCGACAACTTAAGTCCATTCAAAACGCCGATGGCAGCTTTAGTGGCCAGTTCGGCAAGGCAACCTCAACCAGCTTGAATCTGCTGGCTTTGGCGTTGAACTACAAGTTCCTACCGATCTACGAACGCTAGGAATTGTTTGATGACTTATAGGATTTCTTGCGTACTCTGGCTTGGGGTATTGATCGCATCGATACTGCCCCAGTCTAGCCTTGCTGTTCAACAAGCCGCGTCCCCGTTAGCGACAGAGCCTTCATCCGCATCTCCATCGCCAAAGTCTGAAACGCCGGCCAATCAGCCAGCACCAGCGACTGGTCCGATGCGATTGCGACTGAAGAATAACGCTTTTGGAGTTGGCAAAATAGTTCCCAGCCAATCGGCCAATACGATTGGTTGGCAGAACGAAGGGTTTGCCCAACCGTTCTTCTTTGACACCGCAGCCGTCAGATCGATCAGCACCATTCAAGCGATTCCTGCTCAAGCAGCCGACGACGATCTATTTCTCGTCGAAGCCTTGGATGGACAATGTGTAGTTGGCAATTTGATCAAGATCGATGAACAGACTCTAGTCGTTCGCTCATCTATTCTTGGCGAGATCACTATCCCCGCCAAAGATGTTACACAACTTGTTCGCGCCGATTACGCAGGCGAAGTAGTTTACGAAGGGCTTGCGAATCAAGCTCCTTGGACGCCCCTGGGAAGTGTTCGCGATTGGGATTTCCGCGCGGGCGTTCTGACGGCAGTCAGGCAAGCGGCAGCAACTGTGGGTGATCTTAAGCTGCCGTCGAAGTGCGAGATCTCTCTTTCGCTGGCTTGGAAAGGCGTACCAGATTTCGTCGTCTCCCTTGGTGCAAACTCAGGCGAAAAAAGTAACGGACAGGTACAGGCTACTGCTAGACTGGAAATCTGGCACAAGAGTCTTGTAATTGTGCGTGAGACCGAAAAAGACGCTGACTTGGTCAAACTGACCGAACTTAACGAGAAGAATCCGCAGATCGAGCTGAATATCTTGCTCGATCAAGAAAGCGGCCTAGTCGTCGTCCGTGACATGCACGGAAGGTTGCTGGGTCGAGTCCAAGTGGCTGAAAAGAAGCAACGCCTTGGAACAGCAATCCACATCGTGAATCACGGGCCGTCGATGTCTGTCGAACGCTTGGAGGTGCGACGATGGAATGGTTCTTCGATGCTTGGTTCTGGAAAGAGTCGACAAGTCGTACTCAAGAGCGACAAAATCCTCGCGGACAGTTGGATTAGCTCGTTTGACAATACATCGCGACAATTCGCAATCGAAGCGACCGATGGGACTAAGTCAAACGTCGAACTATCGGAACTGATGATGGCCGGGCTTAAGAGTCCACCCTCACCGAACGAAGCAGAAGTCGACAAGAAAGACCAAGCTCCAAGCAAGGATGATTCTGCTTCCAAAGATTCTGCGTCCAAAGAACCGGATAAGTCCGACGCAAGTGCTGGAGAATCCGCAGTAAATCAGCCAAATGATGTGTCGACTCCTAAGCCAGTAGAGATCATCCTTTCAGATCGCTCGCGAGTTAAGGGGCTGTGGCTGGCGGGTTCCGCCGATCAGCTTGCCCTGCGTAGTAACTGGGCGTCCAGCGATTTAGTGTTTACTGCCGATCAGGTTGTAAGTTGGATCGGCTCCGATGAACGATTCTCGCCAGACTTAACAGCTCATCGTAATGGAGTCCTCAAAATTGCGGACACCGAGTTCTCAGGCTTTCTGGAAGAAGATGTTGAACAGCCCGGTACACAAACGCTTCGCTGGCAACCGCACGGTAGTCAGAACTCAAGCTCGATTTTGGAGGCCGCAGAAGGGAACATTGCTTACAGGTTGCAGTTGCCTGTTACCCCTTCAGGACAGCCAACAGGGCGCGTCGACGAGCTGCTTAATCAACAAAAGGGCAACACCAGCCCTCAAAACGCGACGGTGGAGTCTAGCAGCGGAGCTAAAAGCACTCGCGAGATTATCTTTGTCAGCGGTGATACCATCGACGCCTATGTCGAACGTGCTGATGAGAAGGGCATTTACTTTTTGTCCGATCAAACCTCTGTAAAGTTTGTCGAACATGCGCGAGTCGACCGATTGTGGTTGAATTCGCTGACGGGTTCCGTCAAAAAAACGGCTAGTGAAAAGCTGAAGCGTTTGATGACTGTACCTCGTTCCATGAAAGATGATCCGCCCACGCATCTACTGATCAGTGTGACTGGCGATCTGCTGCGTGGAAGGTTGATTCAACTGGATGATAAGAGTCTCAAGTTTGAAACGCGAGCTGAGATCTCCGAGATACCACGCGACAAAGTTGCCGAGGTGGTTTGGTTGCACGAACGAACTTGGCAAGCGGGCTCTGAGGCGCAGTCGGGCTCGCAACCAGCAAAAGACACAGCAAAAGGCACAGGTTATCGCATCCATGTCGTTCAACAAAATCGCGGTCTGACCTTCTCGCCAACTCGTGTAGCTGGTGCGGTGTTGCACGGACAAAGCGATCTGCTTGGTCCATGTCAGATCGCGATCAAGCAAGTCAGCCAGATTCTGTTTGGCCCAAACATCGATTCTCGCGTCTCACAATTTCGCGAGAATCCGTGGATACTGTCGCTGGCTCAACTGCCTCGAGCCTTCATGGAGGATGTGGAAGAGGACAAAGATGTGCTCGGCGTATCCTCACCGTTAATCGGCAAGCCTGCCCCAGCCTTTTCGCTTACCAAGTTGGATGGCGGGCGAGTCAAACTAGCGGACTTTCATGGTAAGCCGCTTGTTCTAGACTTTTGGGCCAGTTGGTGCGGGCCGTGTATGAAGACATTGCCGGCTGTGAGTGAAGCTGTTGCGAGTTTTGATCCAACCGAAGTTTCATTCGTAGCTGTGAACATCCAAGAGGCTGATTCACGCGCTCAGGCGGCTATTGAGAAGTTGGGCCTGGACATCAGCGTAGCTCTCGATTCAGACGGAGACGTTGCCACGAGTTACTTAGCCACGGCAATCCCGCAAACCGTCGTCATCGATGCGCAAGGAATTGTTCGCTTTGTGTTCATCGGCGGCAAGAGCAATTTGGCCGCTGAGTTAAAGGACGCCATAGACAAAGCCAAAGAGAAGTCCTAACTAAGAGGTGTAAGTGACTCTGCCTTCAAATCGTTTAACGGCGTTTAACGGCAAGCCGAAGGCGACAGTTCTCTACTCGTAGTCGCTACATCGTTTAGCGGCAAGCCGCAGGTAACTGTTTCTCCATTCGCAGTTGACGGATCGTCTAACGGCGTCTAACGCCAAGCCGAAGGCGACTACTTTTCTATCTTCGCCGAGACTATTCTCGACTCAGTCCTTCAAGCAATGCATATTCGCCATCGAAATGCCGCTGACGATGGCTCCGATGATTCCAACGAATCCCTGATCGGTCCCACACAAGAACAGATTTTTGAGGTGAGTCGTCCCGTCCAGCTTCTTTTCAGGTGCACCATAAACAGCACCGTTGTCGTGCGACGTAAACCGTCGAATCGTCTTCGGCGTGAACACGTCGGTATCGACAACATGGGAGCGAAAGTCGGGGATGAACCTGACTGCCGAAGCCACGCTGCGATCGTACCACCACATCTTTTGACGTTGGTATTCCGCCTCGTCCGAGTTCACCCACGATTGGAAATCCGCAATTGTCGTCAACCGAATGATTCCGTCTTCCAGATTGCCCGATTCCGAAGGATATTGATAGTTATTGGGGCTGCAAATCACGCCTGTTCGCGTATCGCACAAGCCTGATGCCGGCGACCGCCAATGAAACGTTGGACTATCGTTGTAGAACACGATCGTTTCGCCGAACCCGACTTCTTTGGGCTGTTTGTCCAGCACCGAAATCGACTCGATGAACGTCAATTGGCCCGCTCGTTGATCAGGCACCTTTTCGGTCAGATCTTCGCATAGTCGCTGCGTTTCGACGATCCCAGCACTCGATAAGATTCGCTTCCCTTCGAGCACTTCACCGTTCTCGAGTTCAACGCCAACGACCCGATCGCCGTCGATCTTTAGGGACGCCACCGAGCTTCGCAGTTTTAGCTCGCCGCCCAACGATCGAAAGCGCCGCACCAAATGCTTGAGGATCAGTCGCACTCCCGCGAACGGTCGGGCAAAGCCCTCCAAGAAGATGCTGCGGAACATGATGCAAAACTGACCGAAGTCCATATCATCTTCGCGGGCGTTGCCGTACCACATCAGCGGGCAGAGGATCATCTCGATCAGCAGCGGATCGTTGATGATGCTACCAAGGAAATGTCGAGCCGATCCACCAAAGTTGTCTTGAGTCAGATCGTCGTAGTCGACTAGTTGCGTCAGCAGCTTCGCGAAGTTGTCTTTCTCGGCTGGAAACGCTCTGGCTACTTCGCTACGCAGAAATTCGATATCGTTGGTGAAGCCCAATCGCACGCCTGGAAAGGCAATCGCCGATCCAACCTGTGGCGACAGCTCAAAGTCTTCCCACTTGAAGCGAAGTTGGCGAAGTAGACGGGCTAGTGGCCCCTTCTTCGTACCTGGCGGCGTAAAGTTGGTGACCGCGTGCAAGCCGACATCGTAGTTGCGTCCGCCAAGTCGGTAGAAGCCGTTCAGACCACCGATGGTCCAGTGCTTCTCAAGAATGCAAACTTTTTGATCGTAGTGCGCAAGACGAATGCCGGCTGCTAAGCCCGACATTCCAGCGCCAATGATAATTGTATCGTACACCGAACATTCACCGCTCGATATTCGGCCTGCCGTCACAAAGTCTGCGAGCCCACGGACGCAACTTGAACTCTGGACGTTTTAGATGTCAGCCATTTTCGGCTCGAGATACTTTACTGTAGTGGCCATGCTAGCCAGATTGCCGTAGTCCTCTTCAGGAATCTGCACGCGATGTCGCTTGCGGAGTTCCATCACGATATCAAGGAAGTCCATGCTATCGAGTTCTAGCTGTTCACGGAAAGCAACTTCATCCTTGAGGCCACTAAGATCCTCGTCTGGAGCGATATCGCTGAGAATATCGAGTATTTCGTCCCGGATTTCGGCTGGACCCATTTCGCAAAAAACTCCTCGAACTGACAGGGAAACTTAGCTTGGCTGAGTGGTTGCCTCGCTTTAGGTGCTGAATCTTACTCAATGGTCCGTCTTTCGACTAGTCACGCTGAGCAGAAGGGACAATAGAGCTGCGTAGCGATTGCGAAAAACGGCTATTCGGGGTATCTTCGCAGGCAAAACCGGGCCTCCTTGACTTTGTAACTAGTTTGGGACTGTCGACAATTACACGGATGCATTTCTGAAAGGTAAAGAGCACAGATGAGCGTATCAGCACCGTCGATCACTGATTTGGCAATCAACACAATCCGAACGCTTAGCATGGACGCTGTGCAAGCCGCAAACAGCGGTCACCCAGGCACTCCCATGGCCCTGGCTCCCGTTGCCTTCCAATTGTGGACCTCAACCCTGCGATTCGACCCCAGCAAGCCGCTTTGGGCCAATCGAGATCGCTTTGTCCTCAGTTGCGGCCATGCTTCGATGTTGCTCTATTCCCTGCTGCATCTGGCCAATGTCAAGGATACAGACAACCACGGCAAAGTTCTGGACCGGCCCAGCATTTCGATCGACGATATCAAGAAGTTTCGGCAACTGCACAGCCCCTGCGCTGGTCACCCAGAGTTTGGTGAAGCGGCCGGGATTGAGACGACGACTGGTCCGCTGGGCCAAGGCGTTAGCAACAGCGTCGGAATGGCGATGGGCGCCAAGTGGAAAGCTGCCACCTACAATCGACCAGGCTTCGAACTGTTCGACTACAATGTCTATGCACTCTGCGGCGATGGCGACTTGATGGAAGGCGTGTCCTACGAAGCGGCTTCGATGGCTGGCCACCTCAAGCTATCGAACCTCTGCTGGATCTATGACGACAACAAGATTACGATCGAAGGCGAAACGCACCTTGCTTTCAGCGAGAACGTCGAGCAACGTTTCCAGGGGCTAGGATGGAATGTACTTCGAGTCGCTGATGCAAACGACTTGGATGCGCTCAAGAATGCTTACGAAGGTTTTCAAAAGTGCACCGATAAGCCTACGCTGATTATTGTTCGCAGCACGATCGGCTACGGCTCGCCCAATAAAGCTAATTCACACGCGGCTCACGGAGCACCTCTGGGCGACGATGAAATCAAGCTGACCAAAGAGTTCTATGGATGGAGCTACGATAAGTTTGCGGTGCCAACTGAAGTGCCCGAGTACTTCGCAGACACACTTGGAAAACGCGGAGCTAGTGCCTCCGATGCATGGGAAGAGTTGTTTGCCCAATATCGCAGCAAATTCCCAACCGAAGCCAAGCAACTGGACAGCTTGATTTCTGGCAAGTTGCCCGAAGGTTGGGACAGTGGTCTGAAGCCGTTTCCAGCCGACGAAAAAGGCTTGGCCACACGCGTATCCAGCGGCAAAGTCTTGAATATGCTTGCCCCTAACTTCCCTTGGTTGGTTGGCGGTTCAGCCGACTTGGCACCAAGCACGATGACACTCTTGGAAAAGCAAAGCGACTTCAGCAGCGAAGACTACGCAGGTCGAAATCTACGGTTTGGCATCCGCGAGCATGCGATGGCTTCGGCACTTAACGGTATGTCGCTTAGCGGTTTGCGAGTGTTCGGTGCGACGTTCTTCGTGTTCACCGATTATTTGCGACCTTGCTTGCGATTGAGTAGCATTCTGCATCAGCCTGTGCTCTACGTCATGACGCACGACTCGATCGGTGTGGGCGAAGACGGACCAACGCACCAACCCGTCGAGCACTTGGCGGCTTGCCGAGCGATCCCAGGACTTTACGTCTTCCGCCCTGGCGATGCCAACGAAGTCCTTGAGTCGTATCGTGTTGCAATGCAGATTCAAAAGCATCCTTCGATGATGGTTTTGTCGCGCCAAAACATGCCAACGCTTGACCGTACCAAGTACGCTGACGCCAGCGGGGTTGCTCGTGGTGGTTACATCATCAAAGAAAGTAAAGGCACGCCGGCATGCATCCTTATGGGAACCGGTAGCGAACTTTACCTCTGTATTCAAGCTGCTGAGCAACTTGAACAGCAAGGCATTCCCGCTCGCGTGGTCAGCATGCCTTGTCAAACTCTTTTCGATGAGCAATCGGCCGAATACCGCGAAAGCGTTTTGCCAAAGAGTTGCACGGTACGCGTTGCCTGCGAAGCTGGGATTCGTCAAAGCTGGGACAAGTACCTGGGACTTGACGGGCACTTTGTCGGCATGACAGGCTTCGGTGCATCGGGGCCCGCAGGAACGTTGTACAAGCACTTCAAGATTACCGCGGATCAGATCGTGTCTTGCGTCAACGTTGCCATCCGCGGAATCAGCGAATCCGAAGGCTAAGCATCGATTTGTTGACCCCGCTACAGCGAATCTGATCGCCGCTTTTGCCTATTCCGCTCGTTCGGCTTATTGCGTCTCTACAGTACTAGAGCGTTCGCCGAACGATCCTTGCAGTTGAGCCAGCTAAGTCGCTTTGTATGCAGTGAAATGCATATTGAATGACTTAGCCTAGAGAGACCGCAAGCGGTTGACTGAGTGCGAGGCTCTTACATCAATTCAAATTCCTCTGCCGCCGAGACCTAATTCAATCGTTTTGAGCCTCGCAGAGCGCACAAGGAGCCCTCCCTCATCATGTCAGACAGTCAACCAACGACGTTGAAAGAAGCAACGTTGAAAGAACGGGTCGCTGAGTTTTGGAAGTGGTTTCCCAGCGTCTCGCAGCGCTACTACCAAGCGATCGAAAAGAGCCGCTTTGAGGAATTGCTCGACGAGTTCAGCGCGAAGATGTCGGCTCTTTTGTACGACATGGCTTGGGTGTTCGGACCAGGAGCTGACGAATCATCACATTCGTTGACCATCAGCGGCGAGTGCGTTGCGGTAAAGCAACTGATCGCCAAATACTGGCGCGAGTGTGCGGTGGAAACTCCCGGTTGGACATTTTATGGCTCGCGCCAACCTTCCGATCCAGAAAAACTAGCTGAGATGGAGATCTCGGTCAGCCACGAAAAGTCGGTCGATACCGAGAATTTTCTTTTGAAGGTACGAGTCAATGACGAAATAGAGCGCATAGACTTGATCGCCTGGCACGAATCGTTGCGAGTCGTTCCCCGCGAGCACCATGATCAAATTTTGTTCCTGTTGATCGATGAGGCGCTGGGTGAGTTTGGTTCTTCAATGTGGCTTGGCGATATTTCGATAAAACCTATTAAGCCAGAAAAAGCCACGGTCAATCTGGTTCATTTGCGTGAACATGTCGAGAAGATCGTTCGCGAAAAGGGCTGGGAGCGATTGCCTCCACTGGAAGAATACACCGTCTACCAACTGCCTGAAAAAGGTGACTTCCCGCGCGGCGACACTATCGTTGGCATAAGTTGCATTCCCGATGTGATCTTCGAACTGATTGAAAACAACGGAACGCTCAACGACGATCCGGTTGAAGGCACCGGAGCCGAGCTGGTTTACATTCAGCTTGATATCGACGTTTTTCCCGAAGGTTCACAAAGCAATCGACGCGGCGAGATCGAAGACAAGCTTGAAGAGCATCTCGTCGAGCATCGCAGTGGATATACCTTGGGCGGAGCCTTCGGTGAGAAGTACGGCTACATCGATCTAATTCTCTTCGATGGTGATCACAGTCGCGACCTCGTCAAGAAAGTGCTTACCGAGCTCCACTTGGCCGACAAAGCTAGGCTCGTAAGCTTCTGTTAGTGCGACTCACTACAATGATGTATAGCCACCTTCGGGGCTAAATGCTCCAGTGGCCTCAAAGCCGGGGCTTGTTAGCCCCGGCATAGGATATGTC
>CAYWNG010000190.1:2645-10205 GCA_964458685.1 uncultured Pirellulaceae bacterium | reverse complement strand
TAAATCGCTGGGCCTTCGGCCCGAAATCCCAGAAAAAGCGCAACTTCAAAAAGCGCTAGTGAGTAATCCCCACCCGCTGCGTTAGCGAGGGAACTTCCAACCCGCTACGTTAGCGAGGGATCTCCCAAAGCCAGCCTGAAGCCTCGCTTAAGCCCGTCCCTCGCTAACGCAGCGGGTTTTGATAAAGCCCGTCCCTCGCTGACGCAGCGGGTTGGGATAGAGGAGAATCGCAGATCAAGACTAGCGTCTACTGTTCAATTGCGAACTGCTTGATGACATGCTTTGCAGTTTGCTTCGATCTGCTTAAGTGCTTGATCCAGAGTTGCTAAAGCACTTTGACTGACTTGCTCTTTGCTAAGTTCGCGCTCAATCGCAGTTGCTCCCGCTTCGCTCTCTTGGCACATGCGCACGAAGTTGACGTCCTTGATATGAACATCGTCGATGCGTAGCAGCTCGCGGAACTGTTCCTGAAGAAGTAATGCGGCTTGTTGTGGTGAGTGCTTTCCATGTGAAACAGCTTGCCACTGATTCTTCTGTACTCGTTGGAGCTGTTCGAACAGTTCTTCAATCTCGACCATAGCATGAGCCATGGGAGGCAGATCAGCGATCGCAGGGAACTCGACATTCAAGCGCTCGAGTTCAGCTTGATCGATTTTCGCTGCACCTTGAACACTACGGAACAAGCCCTTGTACTTGGGATCGGTACCAGCAAGCTTCAGAAGCTCAATTGCTTGATCCTTGTTCATCCATCCCATACCGACACAAGCTACTGCGGTAGCTGCGGGGCTGCGATGCTTGCCGTGATGACAATGAATGTAGACGGGACCTGGCAAGACCTTTAGCGCCTTGGTAAGTTCCTTGCTTCGCGAACCGGAGATGCCATCGTATCCGTGAGGCAGGTGGGCATACTTCAAGCCAACCTTCTCAGCTAATTCGACGTTGGGTCTAGCACCATCGACACTGATGATGGTTCGAATGCCCAATTGACGCAGCTCTTCAAATGCAGCTTCGCCCTCGGGTAAGCCGCCCGAGTAGACTTGATCGTTAACTTGAATCAGGTTGGGTAGATGCTGCGAGTCCGACTTCTTTATTTGAACCTTGGGCGCATCATCGCTAGTGATCGCGTTACTCGTGAAACTTGTTGCAATGCACAAGGTTAACCAAAGAGGCACACAGAGTAATGCTGAACGCATGAGTTTCGGGCTCGGCAGCGAGAGGGCGTTATTGGGCTAGTCACGAAAGCGACTAACAGCCAGTGTAACATTCTGCCCGCCGAATCCAAACGAATTTGTCAAAGCGATGTCCAGTTTCGTCTCGCGAGCTTGGTTAGGAACGTAGTCCAAGTCGCACTCGGGGTCTGGATTTTCTTGATTGATTGTTGGTGGAAGGACACCGTCGCGAATCGCCAAAAGACAAACAATTGCCTCGGTGACGCCAGCCGCGGCAATCAAATGCCCCATCATGCTCTTGGTGCTCGATACGGGAACCTTGGGGGCTCGCGGACCGAAGATTGCCTTGCAGGCCACAGTCTCCACCCGGTCATTCACCGAGGTACTTGTGCCGTGAGCGTTCACATAGCCAACTTGATCAGGCGAAATTCCAGCATCGCGTATCGCAGCGGACATACAGGCGATGGCACCACGACCTTCGGGATGAATGTCGGTAATTCGATAGGCGTCTGCGCTGCAACCGTAGCCGAGTAGTTCACCGTAGATCTTGGCTCCACGACGCTTGGCATGCTCCAGCTCTTCCAAAATCACTACCGAAGATCCCTCGCCCAACACAAATCCGTCTCGCAATCGATCAAACGGCCTGGAAGCGCCTTGAGGATTGTCATTGTTAGTAGACAGAGCAGTTAGAAGACTGAACCCCGTCAAGCCGAACGGATGGATCATGCTATGAGCGCCACCGGCAATCATGGCATCGACATCGCCGCGTCGAATCAGCTCGGTCGCTTCACCAACAGCCTGGCTGCTCGCAGCACAGGCCGTTAAGCAATTGAGATTCGGTCCCTGAATATCGAACATGTTGGCAACGTGAGCGGCCGGCATGCTAGGCTCTTGCTCGAGCTCTAGAGCTGGATTGAGGATCTGCATGCCTCGCGCGACGAAGGCATCCATGTCGAACTCATCTTTATTCTTCGCGGCCCGCGAGACCATGTCGGTGAAGTTGTTGAAGTCTTGGTTGCCTTCGCCCGCGCCGAAGTAAACTCCGACGCGAGTGCGATCCTTGATCGAATCCAGCAACCCCGAATCCACGACCGCCTGTTTGGCAGCTCCGGCAGCAAAGCGAGCGTGTCGACCACGATTGGCCCACTGCTCAACCGACTCGCCGCAATCGCCAATATCCCAGTCGCGAATCTCGGCGGCAATCTTCGTGGGGTAGTTGGAAGCGTCGAAAATGGAAATGTAGCCAACGCCACTTTCGGCATTCTTCAAAGCGTTCCAAACCGTCTCGACACGAGTGCCCAACGGATTGATCATCCCCAAACCAGTAACAACGACTCGTCGTCGCATCCGAGATTCTCCAGCGGAAGTGGCAAAGCCGCACGGCCAAGATCAATCCTTACCGAACGTTAATAGGCCAAGCCATTAAGACTGGACACTATAACTTGGGAAAAGGCGATTCGGTAGCGGTAATTGAAGCCAAGAAGGCGGGCTACTTTTCCTTCAGTGCCTTTACGGCCGAGCGAGCTCGCTCAAGAAAGGCGGTTTTGGGCTCTCCCGCTTCCAACCAGATTGGCGAACCGATGGTAATACTGCTCAGCAGCGGAACAGGGAAATACTCGCCACGTGGTAGAATCCGATTGAGATTTTCCATGTAGACCGGCACCAACTCCAGGTCCGGCCGCTTTTTGGCCAGGTAGTACAAACCGCTCTTGAATTCACCCAAAGTCCCGTCTTCGGTTCGCCCACCCTCGGGAAAGAGAATCAGCGAATAGGTGTTGCCGATCTCTTGCAGCATCAGCTCGACCGGGCTCTGGTGAACTTTGATCTCTTTTCGATCGATCAAAAGCGCGTTAAAGGAGTTAGCCAAGAACTTGCGCCATCGCGTTTGAACCCAATAGTCCTTGGCTGCGACGGGGCGGGTCAGATTACGAATTTCGCCGGGCAAGGCCGACCAAAGAACGACCGCATCGAGGTGGCTGGTGTGATTGGCGAAGTAGACTCGCTGGCAGGTGTCGGGCTGACAATCGATCCAGCGGACGGTGTAGCCGCTAAAGAAACGAGCGAGCAGAATGACTGTACCGCCAGTCAGACGGGCTAGAAACGACTTGTCATGGGTTTCTGGCTCGGACACGATTCTGGATTGGTTAGGCCGAATAGCTGCGGTCACGACAGAGCCTGCAATAGTAGCAATTAGCGGTGGTCTATATTTGCAATCGTAATGCTGAAACGTCGCGATAGCAAAGGCGGCGAGGCAAGAAAACAAAAAAACCCTGGACAAGCCAGGGTTTCGCAAAGCTGCTTTTTCAAGCTACCGGGCATGGACTCGAACCATGAATGACTGAACCAAAATCAGTAGTGTTACCATTACACCACCCGGCAGTGTGACCAGCGATTGCTCACTGGCCTCGTTGAGCTGAAAATTTAGCTTGTCTTCGCCGTGTTCACAACAGCAAATGCGAGTCTTTGTAGCTCAATCGCCAAATCCACATTAACAGTCGGAACACCCGCTGCATTAGACAAGCTAACTGGTGCAAAGTTCAGTATTCCAGATATTCCAATTTTGGCAAGTCGGGCTGCGACAGCTTGTGCCTCATTTGCTGGAACAGCCAGGATCGCCAGTTGGACTTGGTTCTGAATCACGAACTCCTCAATCCCATCGATCGAAAGTACCGGAATCGACTCGACCATCGATCCCACCTTGGAGCCGTCCATTTCAAAGACGGCAAGGAGCTGGAATCCCTGTTGAGAAAAGCCGCGGTAGCGTACAAGCGCGCTACCGAGATTTCCGAGCCCGACGAGGATCGTATTCCACTGGCCGTCCGTCCCAAGCGCGCGACGCAGAGCGGCAACCAACCCAGAAATATCGTAACCGACGCCCCGTTTCCCGAATTCTCCGAACAGTGCCAGGTCACGGCGGATCTGCGAATCGCTCAGCCCCAGTCGGGCTCCCAGAATGTTGCTTTTGACGGTGGTCAGGCCGCCTCGCTGGAGGTGTTGCAGCTCGCGAAGGTAGAGCCCTAACCGGCTGGCCGTGGCTGCCGGAATATCCGCGGGAACAGAGTGTGAATTGTTCGGGGGGCTATTCATGACTAGCAGTATAGTCGCTTTTTGAGCGTGCGGGTTAGGCAGAAACGTCGCTCTGCGTAAACGAATTGGTCGCTACATTCGTTAATTGCCGATTGTTCCGCTAGCAAAATATACCTGGTCGACATATTTTCCCAACTCTTCCCAAATCCCCTATGCAATGCTTCTTGACTTGTCGATCTAGTTGGTGCTTAGAGCACATTCTGGGTGGATGTACCAGACATCACGGCCAGCAGCCCTTATCTGACCATCAAACTTCGGGAGGAATTTCGGTGGATGGATACCGAGGCTGGTTTGTTAGGGCCAAGTCTGGAAGGCCACTTTGAGGATGCTTGCTTAACACCAGGGCGTACTGGCGCCCAACCAGAGAATCACCCAGTAACACACGCAAAGTTTTCAAGGAGAACGGGAGATGAGAAGGCTGTTTGTGATACCGGTATTGGTAGCCCTATTGGCTGCAATGTCCGGTCGAGCCAACGCCAACTACTGTGGAGCTGTAAGCTACCAGGATTGTGGCGGATGTGAAGCTAGTGCAAGTGCACCTGCGACTCACACAGTGATGAAGACTGTTCGTAAAGTTGTTTACGAGCAGCAAGTACAACAACGCACTCGCACCGAGTATCAAACGGTTACCGAAGACAAGGTAATCAATGTAACTCGTATGCAGCGCGAAACACGCATGCGAACCGTCAATCAAACGATTCGCAAGCCAGTTTATGAGACTCGGACTCGTGAATACACCGTCATGAAGCCAGTCTACCACACTGAAACACGACAAGTAACGTACAACGTTCGTCGTCCAGTGTACCACACACACACCAAGGACGTTCAGTACACAGTTTGTGTGCCTGTACGTGAGCAACACCAAAAGGTTGTTAACTACACAGTCATGAAGCCTGTGCACGAAACACACCAAAAGGTGATCAACTACACAGTTTGTGTACCTGTTCGTGAAACTCACGAAAAGGTCATCAACTACACAGTTCGCAAGCCAGTGTATGAGACTCGTCAACGAGTCATCAACTACACTGTCATGAAGCCAGTTCGTGAACAGCATGAAAAGGTTGTTAACTACACCGTCATGGTTCCTGTTCAAGAACAACGAACTCGTGAAGTTGTACGAACTGTAACAACACCAGTAAATTACACCAAGACAATCACTGTTAAGGGTGGAAGCTGGGAAACTCGTACCGAAGAAATTCCAGGTCCAGTAGTACGTAAAGTAAATCGTACTCCAGGTAGCTGGGTATGGGACGAGTCACAATGCAAGTGCGTTTATGTTCCTGGTTGCTGCAACGTTGAATGCGTTCAGTGCCCACCAAAGACAGTTTGCAAGAAGGTTTGGGTTCCAACCTGCGAAACTAAGGAAATCAACTGCGTTCGCTACGAGAAGAGCTGCGTAACTGAATCAGTTCCTTACACAGTTTGCAAGATGGTTCCTGAATGCCGTCAGAAGACTGTCTGCTACACAACTTGCAAGATGGTTCCTGAATGCCATCAGAAGACTTGCAACTACACGGTTTGCACCTACGTATGCGAGCCATGCAGCAAGACTGTAACCTACACCACCTGCAAGATGGTTCCTGAATGCCGACAAAAGACTGTCTGCTACACAACTTGCAAGATGGTTCCTGAATGCCATCAGAAGACCGTCTGCTACACAACATGCAAGATGGTTCCTGAAGTTCGCACCAAGACAGTTTGCTACAAGACTTGCGAATGGGTCTGCGAGCAACGAACGAAGGACGTTTGTGTACGCAAGTGCACCATGGTTCCTGAAACTCGTACTTGCAACTACACAGTTTGCAACTGGACATGCGAAACGATTACCAAGGAAGTACCTTACTGCGTCTGCGTTCCAGTATGCGAACAAAAGACCATCAAGGTTTGCAAGCGAGTTCCAGTTTGCGTTCCTTACGAAGTAACAGTTTGCGTTCCAAAGGTTGTTTGCGAGCAAGTTCCAGTTGAAGTTTGCTGTGGCGGATGCGACGCATGCGACCCATGTGCAAATAGCCGACCAGGCCTACTTCGCCGAATTTTCGGTGGCCTGAAGAACATCATTGGTTCTCGTTGCAACAAAGGTTGTGACACTGGCTGCACAAGCTGCGACAGCGGCTGCGGTTGCTAGTTAACAGAGTTCCAATTCGAATCGATCCCGCTGACCCTCGCGTCAGCGGGACATTCGGAACGGGGCACAGGTGAACCGAGTCACGGAATGACCCTGGCAAGACCGGCTTACAACTGAATGTTACGCGGCTTGAATCAGCACTCTGTGATGCCTGTATGAACCACAACCCGCTGCTGTGGAAACGACCCACGCGGTCGGCAGAACCGGTAAAATACCTTCCACCCGTCCGGATGATGATCTGGTGGAGTTAAGCAAAGACGGTCAGTTTACCATGAGGGTAAAACTGACCGTTTTTTTTTGCATTGCCGGTTGTTTGTGTAGAAACCTGCCGCTGCTTAAAGCTTGAGCAGAAATTGACTTTTCTTGGAAATCTTCTACCCATTTGCATACGATATCACTGGACAGGATTACAGCAAATTGTTGTAACATTGTCCACCGCGCATCCGCTCCAAACTTATGCGTGGATTTGGATTGTCATCGTCTCCGCTCCAAAACTCAGACGCTGATTTTCCGTGCATGGACTCCAGCACATGGTGCTCGTTCGACCATCCCCCCCTCCGAACGACTTTGTCGCAAATTTCAGTCCAACCGTGGAGTTTACCTATGAGATCTCTCGTCATCTGCTGCGCCCTCGTTGCGCCGCTTTCTGGGGTTTCGTACGCCCAGACTACGTCCGATATCGTTCCTGTTGACAAGCGGAATCACGATTTTGGGGACGTAACCAAGTCGTCTAAGTCCGAACACAAGTTCACCATCCGCAACCCCTACAAGTCAGACATGCGGATCAATGGTGTCCGCGCGAGCTGCGGGTGCACGACTCCAATTTTAGAAAGCCAAGTCGTCCGTCCTGGCGAATCGACGACCCTGATCGCTCACTTCAATACCGATCGCTTCACTGGCGATAAGAAGGCAACACTAACTGTCTCAATTGCCTCGCCAATTTTTACAGAATTGCAATTGAACGTAAAAGGCTATATTCGCTCGGACGTTGTCGTGTCGCCAGGCGAAGCCGCCTTCGGCAGCATTCCCGAAACGACCGACAAAAAGTTGACTCTGAACATCGACTATGCTGGTCGCCCGGACTGGAAAATCCTAGATATTGCCAGTCCTTTCGGCTTCGTTAAGGCCAACGCAACCGAGGTCAGTCGAGCCAATAATCGGGTTCGTTATACGCTTGAC
>CAYWNG010000190.1:0-2635 GCA_964458685.1 uncultured Pirellulaceae bacterium | reverse complement strand
CGCTTGACGTGGCCATTGACGGAACAGCTCCCGAAGGTTTCGTCGAGAACCAACTGATCATCCATACCAATGATCAACGCCGCAAAACCTTTCCAATAGCCTTCTCCGCATCGATTGACAAGCCGCTCAAGGCTTCGCCATCGACCCTAGCACTAGGAACGATTAAGCCGAACGAACCCATTCAGCAGCGCCTAACGCTTACCGCGAAATCCGAGTTCAAGATCTTGGAAATCACCTCGCCAAACGCGGAAATTCGCTGCGATTTGCCGGATTCGCCAAAGCGAGTTCACATGTTGAATTTGGTCATCACTCCCAAGCCGGGCGACTCATTGAATGGTGAGATCAAGGGTACAGTTCTACTCAAGACAGACGCCAAGACTGACAAGCCGCTGGAAATTCCGTTGAGCTTCACCTTCGAATCCGAGAAACTTGCCAACGTAAATCCAGCTCCCCTGTAGGGTTAGCTCGTTCTAGGCTACGGCCAATTCTAAATGAAACGGCTCGCGACTCTTCCGAGCCGGCAGACTTAGATACGGCAGACTCCGATCCGGCCATCTTCCACAACGGTGGCCGGATCTAGGTCCTAAAGTGCAACACCTCGGAAAAATCTGTCGATTACCGAGACTTTTCTGATTACGAAATCTGTTGCCATAATTCTTGATTTCTGCTCAAGACTTTTCTGTTGGGCTCAAACAAATCGTGAATCGCTAGACTGCATAGGAACAGTCCGTCGATCAACTCCACCATGGAAGTGTGCTTTAACCCAGACACGCCCATTTCGTTGCGAAAGGATTTCGCAAAGCAACATGGCTATGATCAAATTTGATCGCAGCCAAGCATGCACGCTCATGGAGGAGAAAACGTGAGAAAACTTTGGCTTAGAAACATCGCAATTGCGATGGGGATGGCCTCGGCAACATCTGCCTGGGCTCAATACCCAACCTATAACCCGAACATTGGTCCTAGTTCCTATCCGGTTCAACAACCCGTTGTTCCTTTTCAGCAACCAGTTGCTGGGCAGCAACAGGCCGCAGGCTACAACTACCAGCTTACCAACTGGCAGGAAACGGTGCCAAGCGTACCAGTTCCTCAGCCACACGAACCCATGGCTGGAAACATGCAGGCGCCTTTCAATCAGCTAGCGCCGCAAGTCAATCCAGTTCCAATCGCTCCGCAGTACGCTCCGGCACAGCAATTCGCGGCGCCACAGTACTCGGCACCAATGCAGTCGGCTCCGATGCAGTCGGCTCCGATGCACACAGCGCCCATGCAATCGGCTCCTCAGCCGATGATACACAGCCAACCCACGCCGATGCCTTATGCTCAGCAGCAAGCAATTGCTCCTGGATGCACATCCTGTGGACAGGCTCCAGTCAGCCAGGCAATGGGCGGGTATCCAGGTTACTCTGGCAGCGGAACGCCCTATGCTTTCTCAGCTCCCAGCGTCGGGTTCGGTGGAGGCGCCGGGTTCGGTGGAGGCGATTGCGGACCGTCGGTTGCTCCCATGCGAGGCCGCTACTTCGCAAATGGGCTTCCAATCGGAGCTAAGCCCTATTTCTTCGGTGCCAGCGCGTTGATTTTCCGACGCATCGACGACCACAACCGAGTTCTTTCCTTCAGTGACGCAACAGGTGCCGCCGTTCTGTCGACTCGCGATGCGCAGTTGAGAACTATGGGTGGTATCGAGCTGATGGCAGGCCGTTACTTCAACTGTGGTAGAAACGCCATCGTTGCTAGTTATTGGGGGCTGTACCCTGAAAACGAGATGGTGGCCATTACGGACGCCGGTGGTGGATTTCGGTCGACACTGTACCGTCCATGGGCTGGTCCCGCTCCTACGACTGGGGAATTCCAGTTGCAGATGGGGCCCGCGCCAGACACAGCAACCAACCCAGATGTGTACAACGTCTACGACACTGCAACCAGCCACCGATTGCGTAGATCAAGTAACTTCAACAACGTAGAAATCAACCTGCTTGGTTTCGCGGCTGGCGGAGCAGCTCGTAACTTCAATCGGGCCACAGCCGGAACCATGTTCTCAGGCTGTCGACAGCCCGTAGGTTATGGCTATGGTGGTTATGGTGCGGGTGCTTATGGCGCCGGCGGTTATGGTTCCTACGGAACTTACGGGGACTGTGGAAGCGACTGCGGCGACTCCTGCGGATCTTGCGGCGACTATGCGTGCAATGATAGTTGCGGAGCCTGTGGAGATGGTTCGCGCTTTGCAACTGGTCCATGTGGATACATCGCACCTGGATGTGCTTCCAGAGTGAACCTCACTTGGATCGCTGGTGTTCGATATCTACAGTTTGAAGACAATTTCGAATATGCAGCTTTCGGTGGACCGACACTTGGGGCCAGCACGCTAAGCTACGACATCCATACTCGAAACCACCTGGTGGGATTCCAGATTGGCGGACGAGCCGACTTCTGCGTGGGCAGCCGCATGAATCTCTATGGACTTGCCAAAGCCGGTATCTTCGGAAATCATGCGAGCATGGATAGTCGCCTAGGTACCGAGCTCTATACAGCTTATCGTGCCAACGATCCCACTATGCCGTACGTTATCAATCGAAGAAGCAATGATGTTGCCTTCCTAAGCGAATTGGGAACTGGCGTTGGCTATCGCTTCTCG
>CAYWNG010000189.1:0-10277 GCA_964458685.1 uncultured Pirellulaceae bacterium | reverse complement strand
CAACGACTTGTACTTTGACGGCAAGAACTACGTGCCATTGGTTCCTTTCTTGCTTGAAAGGACGCGGATCGACGGTCTGATTCAAATCGTTTACGAATTGAACGGGCCAGTTCGTGTTGCCGAAGCCGATAAAGCGAAGCTGCGGGAAGCGTGGGCGGCGTGGAAGTCCGGTATCGATGTCAGTTCACTGGCCATCAAAGAGATCGGCAATGAACGCAGTAACATCGAATTGCGTCGCAAGGAGTTCGACCAGTATTTGCGTGACTCGATTGGCAACGCCACGCAAGCGCTCGAGTTCATGCGGCAGTTGTGCATCTGCTCCCGAGCGACGTTAAAAGAGAAGCTGCTGATCTTTATCGAAGCGGCAGACATGCTGTTACCCGCTGGCGATGGTGACTTGGCTCGACTCAACGACGCTCAGCTTCGTAGAATCGCCATTGTGACAGATTGGTTCAGCGCACCCGATTTCTTCTCGGGCAAAGATACAGTCGTGTTGATCGCCGAGTCGCGTTCGTTGGTTCATTCGCGAATGGCTCGACTGCCTCAAGTGCTGTCGATTGATATTCCCGCTCCCGATGGAGACACGCGTCGCCATTACATCCAGTGGCAGCAAAGTCTTCCATCGACGGCGACAATTCCCGTAGCTGACGAAACAGTGGATGGTGCTCAGGCCAATGGCCCCGCGCCGCAAGTACACGAGTTAGCCGCATCGACGGCCGGGCTGAGCATTCACGCTTTGCGGCAACTGTTGCTCAAGGCCTTATATCGAAACTCGCCCGTTTCTAAGCAAGACGTAGTCGCTCAAGTCGAAGCCTTCATTCAAGCGCAGCTTGGCGAAGATGTGGTCGAGTTCAGTAAGCCATCGCACCGTTTAGTCGATGTGATGGGCTTTACGAACTTGAAAAAATTCCTGAACGACTACATGATACCGCGACTGAAGCTCTCCGATGATAGCGCGCTTCCGGGTGCTGCTGTGGCTGGTCCGATCGGTGGTGGTAAGACATTTATCTTCGAAGCGTTGGCTGCAGAACTGGACATGCCTGTATTGGTCCTCAAGAGCATTCGCAGTCAGTGGTTTGGTCAGACAGACGTGATCTTTGAAAGACTGCGCCGCGTTCTTGAAGCTTTGGGCAAAGTCGTAATCTTTGTTGACGAAGCCGACACGCAGTTCGGCGGAGTAGGGGAGGGCGCGCACGAGACCGAGCGACGCTTGACCGGAAAGATCCAAGCGATGATGAGCGACCCGAAGTTGCGCGGTCGAGTGATCTGGTTGCTGATGACCGCGCGGATACACTTACTGTCGCCCGATATTCGTCGACCAGGTCGAGTCGGTGATTTGATCATTCCGATTTTGGACGCAACTGGTGAAGATCGCAAAGAGTTCATTCGCTGGATGATTAAACCTGCTGGCGATCTTGGGCTGGGCATTGTTGACTGGTTGGACCAAGAAGGACTGCCGCAAGATTTTTCCGCCGCGGGATTTTCAGCGCTTCGCAGCCAGTTGAAGGCCATTCCACCGAAGTCCGAAGCTGAACTAAAAACCGCGATTGCAGATTTCTTGCAGCCTTCCATCGGACCGACTCGCCGCTATCAAACGCTGCAAGCACTCGTGAACTGCACTCGCCGAAGTCTACTCCCCGATCCCACGGTGACCGACGAGCAACGGGCGATGTGGGAAAAAGAGATTCGCTTGTTAGAGTCACAAGGCATTCGCTAGTCGTTGCTTCGCGATTTTGTCCTCTTCAGACGCGTCTGATTTCGACTTGCCTCAAGTCACTATCTACTACAGTTCCCGAATGGTCCAGCTTTCACCTGTGCCAATCGTCCATAGGACTCAAACAGATCCACAACTGGTTGAACGATGTCCTTGCCTAATGCCCAATGAAGGCGGCAAAGTTGGTGGTACATGCTCTGAATAATGCCGGTCTCATGGGACAGCGTTTTGTTGAGAGCGCTGCGATAAAAGCGAATGGCGGATTCAGTGTCGCCGAGCAATAGGGATGCTTCGCCTTCGCTGGCTAACACCCAGATGCTTTCCTGGCCTTCCAATTCAATGTGAGAGCAAGCGTGGAGCACGGCCTCGGCTAGCTTGTGCTGACGCTCGGTGTCGCCGATCAACAATGCCAGAGTGGCGGCGTTGATTGCTGGATAGTAGTTTCGGCTGACTTCATAGGCTGTGTTGTAGTGTTTGAAGGACGCTGTGTAGTGCTGGTAGGCAGGCAGATGCTTGTCGTGCATTTCTCGGTAGGTGAACTTCCCACCTTGCCCGGAGTTGTATTCGGCATCGCCCCGATCTTTATAGACTCGGCCAAGGCGACATAGGGTTTCAAAGTCCCGAAAGACAACGGCGAGTTTGGCTATTGAAGCTACTTCGCGTTCGGCTTCGGCTTTGTGCTCATCTTGGCCGGAGGCGGCTAAACACAAAGCCAATTCCTGGTTGAGCGCGATGGCGTGAGGAAAACGCTGAATGCCGTGTCGCAAGAGTTCGATGGGTTCCAGCGGTCGATGACTCTTCCAGCACCGATGCGCGTACGGTAGCAACTGCATGTGCGATACGACGGTCTCTGGATCAGCAGGCTCATCAACGCTCGGTGGCCACGAGAATTGTGGCAAGTTGGCACAAGCGACGCCGGCAGAGACTAACGCCCAGGCCATGTGATCGTTGGCCGAATGCCACTTGGCCGATGCAACACCGTAGCATGCAAGAGCAAAGTAGTATTCGTCAAGCCATTTGTCCTCGCGGTGCCGTTCAAAGCCAAGATAGATCGCTGCTTCTTTGCGAATGCGAAAGATAATCTGCATCGCTCGACCAATCGGAGTGCTGGTCGGAATCTCACCAGCGAAGGTGGCGTCCATCCGTTTTGCAAGACTGACTCGGGTGAGCTGTTTGGTCCAGCTATCCAGTCGTCGCTCGATGGCATAGATCAATTCAAGCATTTCTGCCCGTTGTTGCACCTGGCTCTCTTCGGGTGTCAAGCGAATGGTTGTGGGCAGCGGTGGCAGCGGGTGAATGTCCAACAACTTCTGCAATTGTTCGCGTTCTTCGGCTGAGTCAAGCAGTTGCTGGAATAGTCGGCATTTCAATTCCATTTCCAGCTTGGCGAAATCCCAGGCGACGATGTTGTCGTTAGCCATTTTGTCGAAGTCGAACACGGCTGGCCATTCGGCTTCGTCACGCATGGTACCGACGATGATATTGCGACCATGCAAGTCACCGTGTGCCGGACCGATCAGCATTTCTGGGATAGTCACCTGCCGCTCCGCCATCGTCGCCTTTCGCTCCGCGAAAGTGGCGTTCATCGTATTAAGTTGTTCGCCCGCATGCGGTTCTGAGCGATTGGGGACAATCGCTTGACTCTCGCTTCCTTCGCTGAGCGAAGGGCGACTATCACAAACCCACCGCATAAAATCGACGGGATCAATGTAGCTTGGTCGGTCCAAGCAATCGGGAACTCGATGAACGGAAGTCAGCCAAGCTGCGTCGCGTCGAAGTTGCAGGAAATCTGACCGCTGCCAGCGTTCGAGCACTTCATGGGACTCGCCAATTCGCAGCGATCGTCGAACGCAATGAATGATCTGTTGCGAAGTTGGATCGACTTTGGCCTGCTTGTAAAAACAACGATGGGCTTCCGTGAACACTTGAGTCAGCACGCGTTCAATCGAGGTGTAGGTGGGCGTGTTGTTGTTGATGGAGCGTTCGATCACGAACTCCAGTTCTTGCGGTTTGTCATCGCGGCCATTGTCGAAATAGTATTGATAAACATCCGAGTAGATGACCGCCTGGCGCTGCTCCGAGATTGGCCCAGAGACGGGAGCAATGAACATTCGGCTCGCGATACCTTGGCGAGTGGCACACTGATCCCAGCCAGCACAATCGCCATCGACTTGATCGGTATCGCCAAGTTTAACCACGTGAGCGTTCGAGCCATGGGAAAATTGGATCTCAACGGCGATAATCAGTTTCTTCTGCGGCTCGTCAGAGAAGCCACTGAAGCGTTGCGTGACGACGACCTCTTTAGCCCCGCTGCTCGCAAACACGTGAACCAGTTCGTTGCTTGCCTGGTCGATCAGCGACTGATCCAAATCGCGACTCGCATCGGATAACCAAGTGACTTTCAACAGATTTGTATTCATCGCTTCTAACTCTTCGATCGCTTCAAGAACACGTTTCACTTGGGCAGCAATAGGTTTTCCATCTTTGGTGAAACCGCTGCGAATCTGTGAAGTTGTTACCCAAGCACAATTCGACGGGAGATTTTGCAGCAATGACTCGTGCAGTTCTGTCTTGAAGATCTGCCACTCGTAGTCGGTTTGCTCGCCGGCTGCTTTTGAGAATTCGCTAAAGCGAAGGGCGATGCAAGGCTTCGAAGCGATCGTTAGCTGACTGGCGATGCACCCTAGTTCTTCAAGGATTTCACGCTCGCAGCATTCGCGAAAAGATTCGCCGGCTTCGACATGTCCACCAATAAGCGAGTAAGCGCTCCAGTTGTTGTTCCACTGGACCAATTGTAAGCCTGGGTTAGTTTGAACAAACGCTAACGCTGCCTTTGAATTTCTCATTGTATCCTCACAACTTTGCTCTCACGGTGTTAATCATCGCTCCACGTGGTTTCTCCTGGGAGAATATCGGCGAGTTCACGTTGTATTTGACTGGCTCCCAATGCGAAGAATATCGGCGATTTTCCATCTGTTTTGACACCGAGGTTTATGCCGACGACCCGCCCCTGATCGTCAATTAAAGGGCCACCCAAAGAACCCTGTTGAAATTGAGCGGTGTGAAAAACCAGCGTGTGATTCTGTTCAGATTTCTCCACCTCGATTACTCCTCCAGCGGTAGCTGAACAAACCGTAAATGGCATGGGATACAGCTTCTCCAAACTCAGATGTTTCTTCCTTGAAATAGCTTCTACAATTACGTCATCTTTAAAGCCTGGCGCGGGTCCCATGCCCAACGACTGGACTCTTGAGAGACGTTTTAATGCGGATCCTAACGACAGAGCGAAATAGCCGAAATCGTACGATTCATCGCAGCCAAGAATTGCAAAATAGGAATCTGGGCTTAAATGAAGCAACTTTAAATTGAATCGCCTTTCACCAAGTAGCAAAACAATCGCCTTTGAGCGATAGACTTCGACTCCCATCACGGTCTCCTTCGCTTGGTGGGTTGAAAACGATTCAACAGCGTGTTTGCTCGTTAAAAAGTACCCCTTCGGCGAAATGCAAAACGCAGTCGCCGTAGACTCTGGCGTCTCAATGTAGAAATCGCTGCTTTCTAAAACATCAGCTAAGACAACTCGCCCAACTGCATTCGCGATCAAACTCTCTTCCAGAGTCGACTTCACTAACCGGGTTGCACGAGATTGAGGATCGCTTTGATTCTTTAACCCCGAAGCAATGTCAGTGCCGGTGTCTTTCTCATGTCTAAAGAAAATCGCACCGACCACAATCGATAACGTGAGTGAAAAAAACAGAACCGCGCTTATGAGTATTGTTCTTGAAAACTCTTTCTCTCTGGTATGGCTAATGGCCGTTGATGGATCGAAGCGGTCGACATCAACTTCACTAGTTTGCCTCTCGGAAAAATGGTCTTGTTCGTCACTTTGGCGAAGAAAAACCACCGAACGCGTTACTTCAACAAGGCGCTTTAAATGCTGCTCAATCGGCGGCGTGATCGCATCGAGCCAATGCGGAGCACTGAGGAAGTACTCCATTGACTTTGTTGGAGCGACTTCCGCTATTCGAAAGGGGACAATCGGAATCTCTTTACTAACTGCTCGTTCGACTTCGCGCAGAACTTGTGGCGATGAATTGGAACTCGAAGAGAATACAAGCACCATCAACTTGGCGCTGTTGATTGCTTCAACAATGGCTTCTCCGTAACTCTGGCTCGGCAGAATGTCCCGCGGCGCAATCCAACAACGGATTTGGCTGCGCTCAAGAGTCGCACAAACAGCATCTGCGATTGGCTTGTCCTCGCTTGAATACGATATGAATACGTCGTGTGCCATAGCGTACCTCGAAAACTTCTTTTCTAAAACATTGAGAACCCCAACGTAAAACTAAATCCAACCCCATTCGACGCATTCTCGCAGGATCGCTTCGACGGACTTGGAAACGGGTTGATACTCACCGGTTTGCAGTTTGTCGATCGCGGCCCAGACTAATGGCTGGCTGCTGATGTGCGAGGCGAAATCGGGATGAGCTTCCACTGGCACAACGTTGTACTGGTAGTCTTTGATGTCTCCATCACGCGGAGACTTTTGTAGTCCACGCGCGAACTTGGTTGCTTTGCCTGGCACGACTCGTGTTGGAACTCCCAAGACTTCGGCAGCGGCGCGAATGGCCGCTTGCTCGGGTGTTTCGGCTGGCTGTTCAAGTTGAAGCTTGGTCATCGGCAATGTAAAAGCTCCCCACTTATCGTTCCAAGAAAGCAACAGTCGCCCTTGGGAATCCACGACATAAGCGACGGCAATTGACGGTTGGGCAGGTTCGAACATGTTTGAAAGTTCTCCATGAAGGTCTTAACGGGAAATTCGTATAATGCATGGTTGTTGACTTAATGCCCCTGAATGCATACTTTAGTTTAGGCATTGACAAGTTGCTGGACAAGTAATGTCCGAGCCATTCGCCAAGATTGTAAAGGAAAGCATCAGTTGGCGGGTTTTCCGGCTATAGAAACCAAGTAATTCGTCCGCCCTGGACAGTCGCAAAACTACGTTCACAAAGGAGATTCAAATGATTGAGAACGGAAGAGTTTTACTGATCGTTTGTTTCGTCTCGATTATGCCGGCTCCCGTCTGGGCCAAATTGCAGAAATTTGGCCGACCCACCTGGGGATCGGATAGCTAGTGACGATCTATGAACACGATGAACAAGGCCGGATGGTCAAAGAGAGCAAAGTGACCATAGATGCAACTCTGGAAGGTCCCGATGCAATTGCTGAACTTAGTGCGATGCACCTGCATCGACGAGGAGCCCAGGAGGCTCTGAGCATAACATTCGTTGCCGACGGTGCACCGTGGATCTGAGATCGAGTCAATGCGATAGTGAAAGCTGCGAAGATACCACTGAGCGTGAAGATTCATCAAGTACTAGATAACTGTCACGCGGCTCATCACGTATCACTGGCACTCAAAGCCATGGGAACTAGTTCGCAAGATCACTTGCCGCTGTATCGCGAACTGCGAACGTTGCTGCGGAACGGACAGTGGCGACAAGTCGTCGAAGTCTTAGAGGATCTATGCGAAGGAAAGAGCTGTGCCAAAGAGATCCGCTGGACGATTGAGCTACCCGCATTACCGAGCCCTCGAAATACCGCTAGGAAGTGGATCGGTGGAGAGTTCGATCCGCAGGGTCATCAACCTTCGGCAAAGTGATGAGTGTTCGATTTTTGGATCTCAGTTTTTTAACGAGTAAAGCCGTTTGCGCTGATGACTGGCAGTAGAGCAAGTTGGCATTTAGGGAATGACGCGAATGGAGTCGATTTGAAAGCGATAGAAATGCTGGGACGTCTCTCCATGTTCGTCGATGGCGATCCCCAATTCATCTAGCGTCCATGGGAGCATTGCTTCTGTGACCGCACTTTCCATTGCAAACCGCTGTCGACAGAGACTCGCTGCTAGAACGGAATTGTGCTGAATCCGTTTTTCATCTTGCCATCATAGCCTTGAGCGCAACCGGAAACTGAACGGCCCATGATTTCTCATCATGAGCAGCATCGGTAAATTCCTGAAATTGGATCTGCATCGGCGCGTTGGTATGGGGTTGCCCGAGTAACTTGTGAAGTCGCTGAGCGCGGGTGATACTCGACTTCTGCAATTCAGAATCACGGCCTTCGCGAGTGCCCATCCCGAACCACAATCGTACATCCGCTGGCCACTTGTCTCCGTTTTGAAACGACTGCAGCAGTCTCTCCTGATCCCACCCTAGCGTTGGTGAAAATGCCAAGCAACAGCTGAATACCTCAGGTTTCTGAAGGCATGCATGGATTGCGATGAGTCCTCCAAGAGAAGAGCCACCAATCATTGTTGAGTCACGTTCCGCTTGCGTTCGATAGGTGGCATCGATAAAGGGCTTCAGCTCCTCGGTCAAAAACCGAATGTAATCCAATCCCCGTCCACCACGCCCAAGCCGGTCATCATTCGTTATCGTGTACTCATCAATTCGATCCGCAGTGTTCCAAACGCCTACGATGATAATCGAGGGTATCTCTCGCTTCTTAATCAGGTCCTGTGCTGTTTCATCCACTCCCCATTCTTGCCCAAATGCTGCTGTCAAAACATCGAACAGGTTCTGTCCGTCCTGGAGATACAGCACGGGATACCTTTGATCGGAATTTTCGTATTCAGGTGGAAGCCAAACGCTGACGTTACGCGTTCGTGAGCAATGTTTGGAACCGACTTTTTCATGCAACTTAAGGGTTCCAGTTACCGTCGATTGGACGGCGTTGGGGACACCCCATCGCTGAACGACAATCGAGAGCTTTTGTGGAGCGTCTTCGACAGATGCCGTCGCTACAAATTCTCGATTGGGGATGTCTTTTCCAGACTTATCCTTTTCCACCGTCTGCCAGGAACCACGGGTGACTTTGAATTCCACTCGACTCCCAGCGGGCATTGAGAATTCAGCGTAGAAGACATTCCCTTCGGCTCGATCGAGTCTAAGACCGTTGGGACGCCATTCTCCTAGCTGCTTAATGTTGCCTGCAAGAAACAGCTCTTCCACAGGGTCTTTCGCTGAGCCTACCTCGTCGGGAATCTTGACTTCGATTCGAACTCGAACATCGTCTGCTGCACTATCGAAGGACTCGGCGGATTGCAAGTTACAGGTAGACACTCCGAATTCTAGAACGACTATCGCCATCAGGAGAGCCACTTGCGATGTAATGGAATTCATTCGCTCACAATCGAAGCACAATCCCAGTCCAGTTTGCCTTGCTTGTCGCGAGTCCTCTCAAACTGGAATGCATCGCCTGCCAGGTAATAGGGCGAGAGCATTTGGATTTCACGACGCACCTTAGCCGCGAGATCTGGATCTCGCGGTCGACGATACATCATCGAATCCGCCACAACATGAGGAGTGACGGTAACGCCACAAATTTCAGATGATGACGAACGGGTGGCAAGTGTTGAAATCAGCAATGCCGTTGCTAGCCAGTGTATTAAATGACTCATAGGAAACAGGCTCACCAAGTTGAGACATAAAGGCCTTAAGGTGTATCGGAAAGCACTCCCATCACAACCGAGACTGTCGATTCCGAGGCTGGCTTGTCGATAGTCCGTTGACGAAGATCTATCGAGCTGTCTGGACCGGCTCCAAGAACTTTAATTCCTCGATAGGTGAGCGGTCTTCCTTCACTCAACACTTCGATTCCTTGTTGTGGTGTCACGAACCAAGCTAGACCTCTTGAAGAGGAGAATACCTTTCCTTTGCCGCTGGGCTCGATGCAAAGGGCCGTTTTTTCGTCCACTCCTATGCCGAGCATGCTATCTACTTTATCCACGTCGCCGATCCGTGCAAGGAAAGTAACAAGACTGCCAAGCCGATTTCGAGGCGTGAAGTGTGTATCGGTTATCACCCCTCGCATTAGATCAAAATGTAGGAAGTCTTTCTCCAGAGTTATGCTCTTGTCGAAGGGATTCTTCATCGCGATTTCGCTTGTGAGTCGCGCTGTTACATGCGCCGAATAGCAGAACTCACCAAGCACCGCGAGACCTGCGCTACTACCACCGAGCGTTCGTCCTGCTCGCACGTGTTCATCGAGTGCCTCGCCTATTGGTGTGCCTTTCCAATAGTCCACATACAAGAACTGTTTGCCTCCGCCTAGAAAGATGCCTTCAGCGTTCCTAATAGCTTGGAGAATCTTGGCGTCATTCGATGCCTTGCGATCTCTACAGACAATTACTTCGACCGAATCGCAACCACCAATCGTCTTATACAAGTAGTCTCCGTAGGCGTCATTCAAGGTATCGTCTCGATCCGTGGCTTTGAGCACAACGATATCTCCACCACCTGCCATTCGATGGAACCAACGAAAAGCATCATCCACCATGCCTCCGCCACCAGCGAGCATTAGGGCTCCCTGTGTGTTCTCAGGCCGCACATCGGCGGTACTTCCTGTCACCAGGTAGTCGTAGTCCGAACCTGCGGCGGCTCTGCTGAAGGAAACGCTGCAACAAAGCAGAAATGCAAACCAATTGACTTGTTTTTTCATGTCCAAAATTGTAACTACTTTTCTTCTAGCAGTTTTGAGGTTGCCAACTTTAGCGACTCAAGCC
>CAYWNG010000188.1:0-10283 GCA_964458685.1 uncultured Pirellulaceae bacterium | reverse complement strand
ATATATTTATCGGCATTTTGAAGAAGCAGCAGACGGCCTTGTTGGCTCAAGCTGAATCCATCGCAGCTAACGAAATGAAGGAAAAGTCTACACGCTTGTTGCCACCGGTTAACAGTAAGCTGAACATCGAAGAGTTCGAGAGTCTCAAAGCCGTTGCGGTTCGCTTTAACATCACGGCCAGCGGCAACAGCCAGCCTTGTATCGATGAATGGGAAGTATTCAACCCATCAGGCGAAAACGTTGCCGCAGCGGAGCGAGGCAGCAAGCCGTCGGCCTCAAGCGTCTTGCCCGGTTACGCCATTCACCGCATTGAGCATATCAACGATAGCAAGCCCGGAAACGAACATAGTTGGATCTCCAACGAGACTAATGGTGGCTCCGTTCGAATCGACTTTGCACAGCCCGAACTGATTTCACGAATGCAATGGGGACGCGATCGATCGGAACGATTTCGAGATCGTGTTGCCTCCGGTTACTCCATCGAAGCGCTACTTGAAGATGGTACATGGCGTGAACTGGCTAGCAGCAAAAATCGCCGGCCTCAGGGCGACGATAAAGAATGGCTGATGTCGCAATTGCCCTCTGACCAGCGGGCTGAGTACAAACGCCTCTCCGAAAATCAGAAGAAACTTGAAAAAGAACTCCAGCAGTTGACCAAAGGTCAGTCAGCTTGGCTTGGAACCTTTAGCAAGCCCGAGCCGATCCACCGACTGTATCGTGGCGATCCGCTGATGAAACGAGAAGTGGTTGCGCCAGCCATGGTCGACTCGCTTCACGGCCCACAACTCGCGAGCGATCTACCCGAGCAGCAACGACGCTTGGCTTTAGTGAACTGGCTTACCGATCGCAACAACCCGCTGACATCGCGTGTCATGGTGAATCGCCTTTGGCATTACACTTTCGGAACTGGAATTGTGGACACGCCCAGCGATTTTGGCGGCAACGGTACTTTACCAACCCATCCCCAATTGTTGGACTGGCTGGCAGATGAGTTTGTGGCGAGCGGTTGGTCGATCAAACATGTTCATCGCCTCATGCTGCTTTCTCAAGCTTTCCAACAATCGTCGCAACCGTCCCACGCGGGTCTTTCAGTCGACAGCGATTCGCGATTGCTGTGGAGATTCCCACCGCGTCGGCTCGAAGCCGAGCCGATTCGCGACAGCATGTTGGTGGTTACGGGAGCCATGGATTGGCAGATGGGTGGCCCTGGATTTTTCTTACAGCGCGTTGAACAAGACAATGTTTACCGATACTTTCCCAAAGAGACGTTTGGACCAGCCGAAATGCGCCGCATGGTCTACCTGACTCGTGTCCGTGGTGAACAGGACCCTGTGTTTGGCTCGTTCGATTGCCCCAGCGGAAATCAAGTGATACCCAAACGCAGTCGCTCCAACACGCCTCTTCAAGCACTCAACCTATTCAACAGCTCCTTCATCCAACAACAAGCTGACTTGTTGGCGGATCGGCTGCGGCGCGACGCTGGAGAATTGGTTGAGCAACAGGTCGAAAGAACATTTGAATTGCTGTTCGCTCGACAGCCTGACCGATTCGAACTAAACATATCGACGCAAATGATTCAGGACGAAGGCTTGCAAGCGTTTTGTCGAGCGATGCTAAACACCACCGAATTTCTGTTTGTCTTTTGAGTCGAGGAGTCCTCATGTTTCTTCGCACCGATTCAAAAACGATTTTGCCGAGACGTGACTTCTTCGGAACGACGCTAGGTGGCTTAAGCGGCATCGCACTAGCTCAGTTGCTCAGCCGCGACGGACTGTTGGCCTCGGATTCGAAGTCTCCTATTCGTCCAGTCATCGATCCGGCGAATCCCAACCGCGCACGATCGGCTCATTTCGAACCTAAAGCCAAGCAGGTGTTGATGATCTTTTGCGCAGGGGCATGCAGTCAGATCGATACCTTTGACTACAAGCCTGACTTGATCGCTCATCACGATCAGCCGATGCCGGGCGCAGACAAGCTGATCACCTTTCAAGGCGGACAAGGCACGCTTCAAAAGAGCCCCTGGGAGTTTCGACCGCGAGGCCAGTCGGGCAAGATGATCTCGGATTTGGTTGGACAAATCGGTGAGATGGCCGACGACATCTGTTTTATCCATTCGATGACTGGAAAAACGAATACGCATGGTCCTGGCGAGAACTTCATGAATACCGGATTCACGCTAAATGGATTCCCGAGCGTGGGTGCTTGGACAACATACGCGCTGGGCAGCGAAAACGACAACTTGCCAGCTTACGTTGCCATCGCCGACCCGCGAGGCAACCCGCAATCGAGCGGCAATTGCTGGAATCCTGGCTTCCTGCCCGCGGCATTTCAAGGCACCGACTTCAACGCCTCCGCACCGGTACGCAATTTGGCTCGGCCCGAGAGATGGAATGAAGCCAGCGATCGACGAACTCGCGAGTTCTTGGCAAAGATCAATCAGCATCACATGGAGAAGTTCGCCGGAGATAGCGAATTGGCGGCGCGGATTTCAAGCTACGATCTTGCGGCTCGCATGCAGCTTTCTGTACCCGAAGTTAGCGATCTATCCACCGAGTCAGCCGAGGTGCTCAAGATGTACGGAGCCGATCAAAGCGGTTCGGCGACGCTCGATACTAAAGCCAACTACGCACGCAACTGTATCCTCGCTCGCAGATTGATCGAACAAGGCGTGCGATTCGTTCAGTTGTTCAACGGAGCTTATCAAGTTGGTGGTGAGGGAACCAGCAACTGGGATGGTCACAAAGTTCTCAAAGACCAGTACACAATTCACGGCGAGATCTTTGACGGACCAACCGCTGCACTAATAAAAGACATGAAGCGACGCGGACTGCTTGAACATACGCTTGTCGTTTGGTGTACTGAGTTTGGCCGGATGCCGACTTTCCAAGCTGGAGCGAAAGGCCGCGATCACAACCCGGCTGGATTCACGGCTTGGATGGCTGGCGCGGGTGTGAAGGCTCCGTTCAGCTACGGATCGACCGATGCTTTTGGATATAAAGCCATCGAGAACGCGACGACGGTCTATGATTTCCACGCGACCATCTTGCATCTGCTGGGACTAGATCACGAGCGACTGACTTATTATCACAATGGCATTGAACGAAGATTGACTGACGTTCACGGCCATGTGATCAAAGAGATTTTGGCCTCGTGATGTAGAGTGGATTTCGCATGAACCGCAGTCGCTAGCCGACGTCCGAATTTTTTGACTAGGCCGATGGGCTGGGCTAGGTAAATTGCTGGACCTTCGGCCCGAAATCCCAGAAAAAGTGCAACTTCAAAAGGCGATAGCGAATGAGAGCATGAGTAGATTAAGGTCCAACGGCCCGACGGTTTGAATTCAAACCGTCGGGCCGTTGGACCTATCTTTATCTCGCGAATCACGTACCCAGCCCTGCAGGCTGGGCTAGGTAAACGTCCAGGGCTTCGCCCCTAAAACCCCATAGTGCAACATCAAAACTAGCGCCTGCGGTTCAATCGCTAACTCGCTCTTAGTCAGCTCCTTTTGAGCCAACTTCTCCGCGCGAAGTGGTGAGCCGCTCACTCTACCAGCCCATTACCATGTTGCTTTCGATCACTCGACGAGCTCTTTCTAGATCGCTACCCGTCTCGTGCATGTACAGCCGAATCGCATGGACTTTATCGCCAGCGGACTTCGAGAGACATTCGCGAGCGATACTACAAACATCCATTCTCGAAGCGATCCCGAGCACTCCCTTAGAGATAACCCAAGTATTCCTAGGACGCTTCGTCAGTCGGATGATATGGTCGCCGGGGTAGGCTTCCAAGACAACTTGACGAGCGGCTTGATCATCGTCAGCCCAAGTGATGATGATGTGGGAATCGGATTCAACCTCGTATAGTGGCATGACTCTGTTCCTCGAGTAAACTTCTCAAAAACGCGACTTTAGTAGTATAGTAGCTAGTCAGACAATCCTTGTGATTAGAGAATAGCAGAAAGTCGAATTCTGCGAAATGAGGAGTTTTTAGATTGAAGAATCGGAATTGGGGAGTTGTTATCAGCGTTAGCTTGGCTATTGCTGTGGTCACCATACCCATAGCCTTAGAGCGCTCTTCGGGTATGAAAGCGCGTTGGATGTTGGCTCAGGCCGCTAACGCTGCCGATCTGGGGACTGGCGACGCTCAGAAGCTTCTCGAGGAGGCCGCTCTTCAGTTGCAAGACCCCGAATCCGACAGCGACTACTGGCATGTGCGTATGAAGATCGCGCTCAAACAGGGTCATGACCAGATTCTCGAAGTCCTAACGGCAACGAAAAGAAAACGTTTCTTTGAAAGTCTTGGCTACGCAGCCCTCCGGCAACTCGACGAACGTCGCGAATTTAAGACAGCCGTTCACGTTTGCACCAAGATTTTGGAGAATCGTGATCCGGGGGATATTACCTCCGAAGAATGGAATCAGATAGCTTGGTATCGATCGCTGTGCAACGAAGATCTTGAGCAAGGATTAGCAGAAATCAGTTTAGCACTGAAGAAACGTCCATTGGACTACCATTTCTTGGACACGCGGGCGTGGTTGTTGTACGGCTTAGGCCTATTGCCTGAGGCGTTGCAAGACGCCGACATGGCTGTAACCGTAGTTGATCGATTGCTTGAAGACGAATCCAATTCGCTCGTTAACAGCCTGTACAAGTTCGCCAACGGCAAAGCCGAGCCGATTTCTGAAGACGGTCTACTTACGGCACCTGAAGCTGGACAATTACTATGGTCTGCGGGAGTCTGTCGTTACCATCGTGCCAAGATCTTGGAAGGGTTGGGGCGCACCGAACAGGCAGAACCCGACTGGCAATGGCTGAAACAAAACAAGCTTCCCACGGATGACCGCCTTCACTAAACTCGCTTACTTCAAAGAGCGATAAAGAGTTGACGCGATTCCGCATCAAAAGAACTCTTATCTCATGGAATTCGATACCTCCCAGGAATCTATTTTGAGTTTGCCTAATCAGCCGTTTGGATTTTGTAATGACCAAATGGTCCCCATCTCACAAATGGCCGTCCCCAGTTTGGATAATGGTCTCACGCACGGCGTTATCGTTGCTGAACAGGTGAGAACGATTCAAGGCAAGCCCTTTCTGCTTGATCGTCATTTCGATCGATGGCAACGTGGCTTGGAGCTCTTGAAACTACCAACGCCGCTTTCTTTGTCGGAACTTGGTCAACGAGTCGCCCAGCTTGTCTCGCTCAATTCAAAACTGCTGGAAGAGAATAGTGAGCAAGGAATCTGCTTCTTCTCAACGCCTGGTGTGAACAACTTCGGCTGGAACGACCTTCCAGAGCAAGCTCCCAGCGCAACATTCTTCTGCTACACCTATCCGCTCAACAAGACCGCTCACCGAGAAATCTACCAAAATGGCGTTCATTTGGTTACAACTCCGATCGCCGATGTTTCGTCGCATTGCTGGCCCAAGTCAGTCAAGATTCGTAGCCGATTGCACTACTATTTAGCTCAACAGTATGCTACCGAACAATCTCCGGGCGCCAAACCAATCCTGCTTGACGACGAAGGCTGGGTGAGCGATTCGTCGACGGCGAGCATTGTTGGATGGAGCGAATCGGAAGGCTTGATCGTACGTCCGCGAGCAGATCGTTACGCGAGTATCTCTGTCGGTTTTCTGGTTGAGCTGTGTGAAAAGATCGGCATCAAAGTCAACGAAAGACATTTCTCCGTTGAAGAACTCAAACAGTTCGACGAAGTCTTCTTGGCCTCGACGCCTTGGTGCCTCTGCCCAGTGCAACAAATCGACAATGAAAGACTCGCCGCTGTACAAGATGGCTTCCGCATGTTTCACAAGCTGATGCACGCCTGGGAAGACGCCGCCGGAGGATTGATACTCGCGTAGTTTGCAGTAGCCTTCCGCCAAAACTCTCAGTTTCTCGCCGATCACCTAGGCCCTTTTAGCGATTAGAATAACTCGCTGCCAAACTGTGTTGAGCGAGCCACGTTGTCTCAATGTATCGACATCGCGTCGCTCCCGATGTGGCGATGAGCGAGCAGCTTTGCTCGCGCGGATATACGACTAGAGGAATAACTGAGATGAAGAATTTACTGGATCGGCGAATGTTCTGTGCTTCGGCAGGAGCTGCGATCTGTTCTGCCGTCGCGGCCAATGCATCGTTGGCTGCTCAAGATACACAACCATCATGGCCGATCGCGATCTTTGAAAAAGTCTTTGAGGCACTCAACTACCAAGAACTGGCCGATGCGGTTGCGCAGACCGGCGCTGACGGTCTTGAAGCGACAATTCGTAAAGGCGGCCACATCGAACCTGCGGTAGCGGCTGACGAAGTGCCTAAAATGTCGGAAGCTCTGAACGCTCGCGGTAAGCGTATCATAATCGCCGCCACAAGCATCTCGCGCGCGGATGACCCTCAATCGGAGAGCGTGCTGAAAGTATTGAAGGCGTCGGGCATCACGCACTATCGTATGTCACATTATCAGCTCAAGCTGGATCAGCCTCTATTGCCGCAGGTTCGTAACTATGCGGCACAAGCCCGAGAACTAGCAGCCTTAAACGCCGAAATCGGCATTCAAGGCCTGTATCAAAATCATTCTGGTAGCAGCAAGAAACAAGGCTATCTCGGAGCGCTTGGATGGGACACAGCTCTAATGCTTGAAGGCATCGATCCGAAAGCTCTTGGACTAGCATTTGATACACGGCACTTAGTTAAAGACACTGGATCATCCTGGCACACCGCTTTGGCAGCCTGCAAGCCGCACATCCGGTCGATCTATCTTAAAGACGGCACATGGACCGGACCTCGCGGCGACCAATACAAAGACGTTCCGCTGGACACCGGATTTGTCAACAAAGGCGTCTTTGATGAAATTCGAGCAGGTTTAGAGAGCATGCCACTGTGTATTCACATGGAGTGGTTGGGCTACCGCGTCTTTAAGAAAGACGAGATCCCCTCGGCCATCGAAGCTCATCAGAAAGACATTGCTGCGCTGAGAAGCTGGATGCGTGGTTGAGTCATTACGAAGCCTCTGGACTGATTCACAGCGTTATCTTACGGGGTAGCTCCTTCCACGCAGAATGAGCTACAATCTTCGACATAGAAAATCTCATCACGTTTGTTCTTACTCATTATCTTGGTCAACAAGAATCATAAGATAAAACTGAACTCTCTTTCAGCGAGGTTGCGATTAGGTAAACGATGAATCCTGAAGGCAATTCCGAATACCGAGATACTCGACTCAGTATGCTTGAGCGACTGAAGAGTTCGGGAGATCGAGCGAGTTTTGAACTTGGATGGTCTCAGTTCTATTCCAAGTATTGTGCGTCGATGCATCGATGGTGTATTTCAACCGGGGCAAGTAGCGCTAATGCAGAGGACATCGTCCATGACGTGATGTTACGGTTGGTCGGAAGGCTTAGAGAGTTCGAATACGATCGTACACAGAGCTTTAAAGCTTGGCTTAAGCGGGCTTGCTCGAACGCAGCCATCGACTACCTTCGAAAACACGGTCGAGAAAAGCTGGCTGACGGCCAAACGATAGACCAGTTGATCCAAGCAGCGGATCTGGAGACTACGTTGGATTCCATGATGCGAACAGAGTTGATCGACGCGGCACGGTTACGTGTTCGAAATGAATTGGAAGCGGCTGAGAAGCTTCGCGACTGGGAGATTTACGAAGCGGCTTGTGACGACCAAGCCGACGGAAATCAGATCGCGGACCGCTTCGGCGTTTCGCGAGGACATGTCTACGTTATCAAGAATCGTATCCTCAGTAAGATCCAAGCTGCGCTGATTGATATTGAGAAAGGCAATTGACCGAATTCAATGCACCCTTCGCCTGAAACACTGAATCGCTTTCTAGCCGACGAGCTGAATGAAGTAGAGGCCAATTCGATTGCGGAGCACTTGAGCGAGTGCCGCCAATGTCAAGATTGGCTTGAAGATCGTGCACTGAAGCTTCAAAAAGAGATAGAGCTTAGCCAACCCGCGATGGAAACGGCGCACATGCGGATCGCTTCTCGCATTGCCCAGTCAATCGAAGCGTCAACGCGCGATGACAACACGGTTGCCTCTGTGCCGCTGAGTTTTGTGCGCAAGATTAACTCGGGCGGAATGGGCGATGTTTATGAATACCGTGACAATAGCCTGGATCGTCCCGTCGCAGTTAAGTACATGCGGGCTGAACTACGCGAGGTGCCGGAACTCAGTAAACGGTTCGAACGCGAGATCCGAATCGCTTCTAAATTGGGTTATCGTGGCACGCCGACTGTCTTAGGAACAAGCACTGCTTCAGATGGCAGTCTCTTTTACTGGATGGCGTTTACCGAAGGCCAATCGCTATCTGAGCTTCTAGAACATAGTGGCTCGCCCGCACGATTTGCGGATCGGAGTGATGAAGAGATTCGGAAAAAACTGAACTGGGTCGTTGAAATTGCTCGGATCATCCATCGAGCTCACCTCCGCAAAATTCTGCATCGCGATCTCAAGCCCAGCAACGTTTTGCTTGATCGCGATGGATTGCCCGTAGTGATTGACTGGGGTCTCGCCAAGGAAATGGATGATCCCAAACCCAATGAAGAAATGGGACTACAAAAATCCTCACCTAAAGGCGATGATCCGATTGCCAGCCAAGCCTTCAAGGATACCGACGTCGATCAACTGACTCAGTCTGATGATGTTGTCGGTACCCCAGCCTACATCGCGCCCGAAATGCGCCAGCCTCAAGCTGGAGGCGACGAAAGAACAGATGTCTACGGACTCGGTGGAATTCTATTCGAGATGCTTGTCGGTTATCCGCCCAATTATGATCCTGCAACTAACAAACCCAAGAATGAAAAGCTTGACCCAAGCTCTCCTCCCCGAAATGCACTCGCTGGCGTTCCGTCGGTTCCGCCTGAACTGGCATCGATCTGTAATCGCGCCTTAGCTGTTTCGCCTGACGATCGTTACCAAACGGCGGAGGAATTCGCGTCGGACTTGGAGAGATTCATAAGCTCGCAGCCTGTCTTAGCTCATCGCTATACCTCGTGGCAAAAGACTGCTCGCTTGTTTTCGAAATACTCAGAGCGCATTGTCGCGGCTGTGGTAGGCCTTGCGGTTGTCGCAGTTGCGATTGCAATTGCGGCAGTTTCCATCGACGGCGCTCGCCGCACAACCCAAAAGGCTCTCGATAGCGAGCAAAAAACTCTCGACGAGGCTACGGATTTTTCAGAGTCAGCCATCGAATTGTCTGCAACACTGCAAGCGAAGCTTGGCGACACGAAGCAATTCAAACAGTTCCTGGAGCAACAGACTAACTTTCTGAACGGTCTTGATGACAGAGCTCCAGAAAATCCACGAATTGCCGAAATTCATGCTCGCTTGTTCAATCAGGAATTTCAATCTAAAGTCAACAGCGGAAGAATAGCGCCTGATTCCGAAGCTCGACTTCGGAAGGTCATAGATCGACTTCAATCCCATTCCAACGAAGGTGTTGAAATGCACCTTCAATTGGCGCTAGCATACAAGAATCTAGCCACCGTTCTGACGTCACCTGACCAAATAGAACAGGCTTGTGAAGCAGCTGAAAAGGCCATTGAATATTCAACCACTTACCGAAATCCTGGCGGACAAATCGATCAAATATTACTACTGCAAGCGATTCTCAAAAAACAAGATTGCTTACTTGCTCGCATCGAAAACCTTCGGAAGCAAGGGAATTCAGACTCCAAGATCGCAGAATTCGAAGAGCAAGCCAGAATCATTGAAGTGCAAGTCGTTGAAATACTTGAGAAACTCCCCGAGCTGGAGGACTATAGCACCACTAGACGATATTCCATTCAACTTGCTCGCCAAAGAGTGATTGAATACGAAAGCGCCAGTCTCGAGAAGAAGCTGGCGGCATGCAAGGCAGGATTGGCAGAGGCAACTCAATTCGCCTCTGAAAATGTATTCGATCGACACGACTGGATGATTTTCATTGCCTACCAAGCGGACCTGATTCGAATCAGTAAGGGCAATGGGGTCGCTGCGAACTATGAAAAGGAGTTGATCTCGACTCTAGCATTGCTTAACCAATGCATCGAGTTTGCCTTGAAACTCGAAAAAGGCGACCCGATCTATTCTGAAATCGGCGATCGAGGCCTTTATTCTGCCTACAAGAAAATGTATGTACAGATTGAACTCTACAAGCAAGGCAGCGAACGATTTTCAGTGAACGAATTCGAGCAGACGGCACGCGAAATAATCCAGCTAGGCCAGAATGTGATCGATGAAGGAATCTTTGTAGATGATTCAAAGCGAAAGATTGTCGATTGGCCACTAACACT
>CAYWNG010000187.1:0-10295 GCA_964458685.1 uncultured Pirellulaceae bacterium | reverse complement strand
TTACTCCGCTCAAGAATAGTAATCTGACTCGCAACAAAATGCGTCCAGGCTACGAGAGCTACTAACCGACCGAAGTGACCTTCATCTGAAGCATGGCCAATACTGCTTCGGCTGTTTCCTTGCCTTTGTTGCCGACGTTACCGCCGGCGCGATGGATGGCTTGTTCCATGGTGTTGCAAGTCAGCAGACCAAACCCGACTGGCTTGCCGCTGGACAACATCAAGTCCATCAGCGCTGTGCTGACGGCGCGATTGATGTGCTGGTCGTGACTGGTCTCGCCGCGAATTACAGCGCCCAGTGCAATGACGGCGCTAAGCTCCATCTGTTCGATGAAATGCAGGCAGGCAAGCGGCAATTCCCAAGCCCCAGGAACTTCAGCGATGTGAATGCGACTTGCATCTATTCCGGCGGCCTGCAGAGTCTCTATCGCTCCTTCACGCAATCGGCGCGTGATGTTAGCGTTGTAAGTCGAAACTGCGATACCAATGGTCACTCCATCCAAAGACGACATTCCCTAAGTCCTCAAGCTCAATAAAAATTCTGCGTTGGATTTGCTCTTCTGCAGACGCTCGACCAACTTTTCCATGGCGTCCGGTGCACTAAGTTCAGACAGAGCTCGTCGCAGCGCTGTGACTCGACGATGCTCTTCGGCCGTCATCAGAATTTCGTCGCGACGCGTACCGCTGGCGTTGATATCGATCGCTGGCCAAATGCGTTTGTCGACCAACGAGCGATCCAAGACGATTTCCAAATTGCCAGTGCCTTTGAACTCTTCAAAGATCACCTCATCCATTCGGCTGCCTGTGCCGACCAAAGCGGTCGCGATAATCGTTAGCGAACCACCCTCTTCGACTTTCCGAGCCGAACCGAAGAACGCCTTGGGTTTTTGCAGTGCATTCGCATCCAATCCACCAGTCAACAGCTTACCGCTTTGCGGACACTCGCTGTTCCAAGCTCGCGCAAACCGAGTGATGCTGTCCAGGAAAATAACAACGTCGATTCCGAACTCGACCATCCGCTTAGCTTTTTCAAGCGCGATGTGCGCGACGTGAATGTGTCGCGACGAATGTTCGTCAAACGTGCTACTGATTACTTCGCAGTTCGGTCCTTGGACCTCACGCTGCATGTCAGTCACTTCCTCAGGTCGTTCGTCAATCAACAACATGATGACGTGCGCATTGGGATAGTTTTGCAAGACGGAGCGAGCCATCTTCTGCATCAGCAGAGTCTTACCAGCGCGAGGCGGACTGACAATGATTCCGCGTTGACCAAAGCCAATGGGCGACACGAGGTCAACCACGCGAGTCTCGACGACCTCGGGAGTGGTCTCCATGATGATGCGTTGACTGGGGTGCAGCGGAGTCAGCTCTTCAAACGGCTTGGCTCGATTGCGTTGATCGGGATCATGGAAGTTAATGGCTTCGACTCGCAGCAACGCGAAGTAGCGTTCGTTCTCCTTGGGAGGCCGAATCTGGCCTGCGACCGTCGAGCCCGTCTGTAAACCGAACCGTCGAATCTGGCTTGGCGACACATAGATGTCGTCTGGGCAAGAAACGTAGTGGTGCTTGGAACTTCGCAAAAAGCCAAATCCGTCAGGAAGGATCTCTAGAGTGCCTTCGCCAAACATTAGGCCGTTGTGCTTTAGTCGCGCCTTGATAATTTGAAAAATCAACTCGCGGCGATTGAGGCCGGTAGCTTGCACCGACTCTTGCTCGGCAACCTCTGCCAACTGTTCGTCGCTCAACTTCTGAAGCTCGGCGAAGTTCGCTTGGTTTTCGGCTGCGGGCGTGCGCGATCGACTTCCTGTTCCCGATTCGTTACGCGCCTCGCGGGAAATTTCCTCGGCAAGGCTTAGCGGTTCCTGTTCGGCATCCAACTCCCGCATCCTTTCCTCGGCCTGTGGTGGAACCGAGTTTGGGCGCTGAGGCCGATGATTTCGGTTAGGACGCTCCCCGCGCCAACGCGGAGGTCGCTGACCTGACATGATAAGACTCCTCATGCCAACTTTTCCCAAATTTCTGCGGGCGTCGGCGGGTCGGTGACAAGTGTTTTTACAATTTGTTGGGGGGGGTAGGCTTTCCGGACGAGCTAGTCTGAGCAGGTTACTCGGCTTCAGTGTAGCTTCGGTTTGTCCGGAGGTTCGAGACAAGTAGTGTTGGCCAACCCATTAAGGGCGGACAAGTAGCAAGGCTTTGACTGCAACTAGTATAGGCGCGAATGCCCGCAAATTGAAGGACAACTAATAACTACAAGGGAAAATGGCTACTTTCCACGACTCAAACGAGTAGGAATTCAAGCTGGACCAAGAGCGACTTAGACCGTTATCGTGGGGATACCCAACATTAAAAATGCGCAGCGGTAGAAGTTATGGCTGTGTATTGGAAGAAAGTAGAAGAGAGGCGTCGGTGGGAGTTGAACCCACGTATGGTGGATTTGCAATCCACTGCCTTAGCCACTTGGCTACGACGCCCTCGCTTCCATCAATAGAACAAGTTCTACAGATGCCCAAGATTGCCGTCAAGGGAGAGCTTAACGGTTGTATCGGACAAAATGGACGGCTACTTTTGCAAATCTCTCTAGGAAGACCACTTCAAATAAAACTTGGTTCGGTCGATTGACTCCAGCGCTCCCCCTTCGGTAGGATGGTGAGTTTTCCATTTGTTCGATTCCTTCGCTTGGGCATTTGATTCCAAGCTGGGAATGAATCGGCTAAAAAGAATTCACGCCCGCTTGGATCAACAAGCGATCTTTCCACGTGATAGAAATAGACCTGCAAAAGTGATTGACGACGCGAAAAGTTTAGAAGCCATCTCCAAGGCTGACACGCTGATCGAGGCCATGGGATGGATTCGCCAATTCCGCGGCAAAACCACGGTCATCAAGCTTGGCGGTAGCCTGCTAGAAGATACCGATGCCGTAAGACATCTTCTGTTGGATGTCATCTTCATGGAGACAGTTGGTATGAAGCCGGTCATCGTTCACGGTGGCGGGCCGAGTATTAATCGCGCCATGGATCAAGCTGGGATTCAGCCGCAGTGGATCAAAGGCCGCCGCGTGACGGATGAAAAGACGCTGGCCATCGTTGAACAAGCTCTCGCCGGTGAAGTCACTTCTTTTCTGACCAATGAGATCGAAAGATTGGGTGGCCGGGCTGTCAACCTGAACTTCGCAGGCAACAGCAATGTCTTGTTCGGTGAGAAACTGCTGCTCGACGAAGGCGGCGAAAAAATTGATCTAGGTTTTGTTGGCCATGTGACTCGCGTTGATCAGAATGTCATCGAGAGCATCACTTACGCCAATCAAGTGCCTGTGATTCCGTCCATGTGCATCGATGAAAACGGTCAGAAGTACAATGTCAACGCTGACACGGCTGCCATGGCTGTGGCGCAATCGTTGGGAGCTGAAAAGCTGATCTTCCTGAGCGATGTTAACGGCGTTCGACGCGATAAAAAAGATCCCTCGACGATCATTCACTCCCTGACGGCTGCGGAAGCTCGTGAATTGATCACCAGCGGAGTCATCGATGCAGGGATGATCCCGAAGATCGAAGCCTGCTTGGATACGCTTCAGCGCGGCGTTCGCAAAGTGCACATCATCGATGGAAAACTGCGACACTCGCTGCTGCTTGAGATTTACACGACGAGCGGTGTTGGTACTGAAATTGTGAACGCAAGAAAGGCTATCTAGCTTTTAACCGAAACAACATATTGCCTTGAAAGGCAGCGGCCTCCAATCGCTGCCTTTCTTGCGTTTACGGTAGTAGCAAAATGGCCCCGCGATAGCTTAAAAAACGGAGGAGTTGATGATGAAACATTTGAGTTCTACAGAAACCGACTCACTTTTTGAACGATACGTGATCGCCAACTACAAACGCTATCCAGTCAACTTGGTTCGCGGCGAAGGATCTCTAGTCTGGGACAGCGACGGCCGAGAGTACTTGGATCTGTTTCCAGGCTGGGGCTGCAATTTGCTGGGCCATTGTCCACCTCGCATTGTTCAAGCCGTTCAAGAGCAAGTCGCACAGCTCATTCACGTCCCCAACACTTGGCAAACTGATCTGCAAGGCTTGTGGGCAAAGATGTTGGTGGATCGCAGTTTCGACGCTCAAGCTTTCTTCTGCAACAGTGGCGCGGAAGCGAACGAAGCAGCCATCAAGCTAGCTCGCTTGCATCAAGGTCCCGATCGATACAAAGTCATTACGTTCCAAGGTGGCTTCCACGGACGAACTTACGGTGCACTCGCAGCTACGGCTCAGCCTAAGTATCACGAGGGACTGGGCCCAATGTTGGCGGGCTTTACGTACGTTCCTCACGGCGATCTGAACATTGTTGAGAGTCGCATCGACTCTTCCACGGCAGCGATATTGATCGAACCGATTCAAGGCGAAGGCGGCGTTCGCATTGCCTCGCAAGAGTTTCTCGCCGGTCTTCGCAAGCTTTGCGATGACAACGGTTTGCTGCTGATCTTCGACGAAGTTCAAACCGGTTGCGGTAGAACGGGACATTGGTTCGGTTACCAGTACTTCGATGTCCAGCCTGACATTATTACTCTGGCCAAGAGCCTTTGCGGAGGCATTGCCGGTGGAGCGATGTTGGCCAATCGTCAAATCGCTGGCAGCTTGCGACCCGGCATGCACGCCTGCACATTCGGCGGTAATCCCATCTCAGCAGCCGCTGGAATTGCCATGATCGAAACGATTGAACAGGACGACTTGCTCGCCCAGGCCGATGCGAAGATTGCACGATTCGCTCAGCACTTAAGCGAACTACAACAAGCGTGCTCGCACATTACCGAGATTCGCCAAGCTGGCTTCATGATCGGTGTTGAGCTTTCCGTCGAAGGTGCTCCGATCGTCGCTAAGTGCCTTGAGCAAGGCGTGCTGATCAACTGCACTCAAGGCAATGTACTACGCCTCTTGCCCGCAATGAACATTACGCTCGATCAGATCGATCAAGCGATGACAGTTTTTTCAGATGCTGTGTGCGAAGTAACAGGACAAACTGTCGCCGCTGAGGCATCCAGCAACTAGCTTTGACAATTCGCCAAGAAAGTAAGGCGCGTTTGAAAGTTCCCACCCATGAGACATTTCCTTTCCCTGTTCGACATCAACGTAACTGAACTAAACACCATCCTTAGCTTGGCCGATCAGGTTAAGGCATTGTTGAAGAATGGAGTGCGCCCGAATTGGCTTCCAGGCCACGTACTGGCGATGATCTTTGAAAAGCCCAGCCTGAGGACTCGCGTTAGCTTCGAAGCGGGGATCGCTCAGTTAGGCGGTACCAGCATGTACCTAGGCGCTGATGTGGGATGGCAAAAGCGCGAGTCGATGGCGGACTTTACAAGAGTCATTGCCGAGTATGTTGACTTTGTGGTTTGTCGAACCAAGTCGCATCAATCGGTAGTCGACATGGCCAGCTTTGATTGCGTGCAAGTCATCAATGGCTTGACCGATTCTGCGCATCCATGCCAAGCCTTGGGAGACCTTCTCAGCATTCGCGAAGTCACGCCCGATTTTCGCGGCAAGACGATGGCCTTTGTTGGCGATGGCAACAACGTTGCGCAGAGTTTGGCGCTAGCTTGTGCGATGGCTGGAATGAAGTTCCGCTTGCTGGGACCGCAGCGGTATTTCATCAGCGACAAGGCGATCAACGAGATCGTTAAAGTCTATCCCCAAGCGGATATCATGCAGAGTGACCAACCGCAAAAGGTTATGCCAGGTGCCGACTTTGTTTACACCGATGTCTGGACCAGCATGGGTCAAGAGGCCGAAGCTCCAGATCGCATTCGCGCGTTCTCGCCATTCCAGCTTTCAGAGAAGTTGATGGCGCTAGCTGGTAACCATTGCCGAGTCATGCATTGCTTGCCCGCACGACGCGGAGAAGAGATCACCAACGAAGTGATCGACAGCAAGAACAGCATTATCGTACAACAGGCCGGCAATCGCATGCACGCTCAGAAGGCGTTGCTCCTATGGATGGCACTCCAACGCGGCAGCCTGAAGCCCGCGGCTCTAGCCGCTGAAGGTATAACGCTATCAAGTTAACTTCGCAGGTTCTCGCTCCGAGATAGTCGCCTTTCGCTCCCGCGAAAGTAGCGTGTACACGGGCGTCCTGCCCGATTTTAAACTTGAACCCTGATTGGGATCAGCTACGGATCGCTACTTTCGCGGAGCGAAAGGCGACTATCTTTAGCTCCGGTCCCCGTGTACTTTAACCTACGTTTGTAGATTCAATGGAGTCGCATCATCGGTCGCAAGCGGAAACGCAAGTCAAGATCTGGTCGAGGCCATTACTGTTGGTGTTGTCAGGAGTGCAAGGCCAACGAGAAGTTCAGTGGCAAAGGTCACGGTCGGCATCTTTGTAAGGATTGCCAAAAGCTACCCGCCGAAGAAAGAGCAGCTCGCAGCAAGCTTGACAATCTTTTTCGGTGCATGACTTGGGAAGGGATTATTCCAAAAAAACGTCGAGCGCAATTCAATCGATATCTGTGTCACGAAAACCCTCGAATTCGAATGACCGCACTTGAGATGCTCCAAGAAAATCAAACGAGTCTAGATACTGAGCGAGCAATTGCTTTGCTCGACGACTATTGCTCATTTGAGAAAACAGGTGATGCTAACTTTGATTTTGACTTAGCCGCCGAAGTTAGTAATTATGAAGTACTTTGGCTATTCGGCGAAACTCCGCTTTAGTCGCCATCGCGCCTGATAGTCGCCCCAGATAGTCGCCCCAGATAGTCGCCTTTCGCTCCCGCGAAAGTAGCGTGTGCACGGGCGTCACGGCCGATCTTTGGATCTGAACCCTGGCGGGATCAGCTACGGAAGTTAGCGTTGCGACTCCATATCGAGACGTAGGTTGGGTTGAGGAACGAAACCCAACAACCAGCACTAACGGTTACGCCGATCAAAAGCGGGAGTATTCAGGAACCGCCGCGGATCTTAAGCGTGCTTGCTCATCAATAGAGATAACAGCGCAGGGAAGTCTTTCTATGCTTAGAAGACGCCAGGGACTGGCGTGCCACACTCTTAAACGCTACTTTCGCGGAGCGAAAGGCGACGATCCGCATACTTTCGCGGAGCGAAAGGCGACTATCATGCGGCGTAACTTACGCTCGTGGATGCGCGCGAAGATAAACTTCGCGAAGATTGGCAGTCGATAGGTGCGTGTAGATTTGAGTCGTGACAAGACTCTTATGCCCCAACAGCTCTTGAACACTTCGAATATCCGCGCCGCGATCAATCAGGTGAGTGGCAAAGCTGTGGCGCAGCGTGTGCGGTGATGTTCGCGTATCCAGTCCTAGCTCGGCGATGTACTTTTCCAGCATTCGCCCTACGCTTCGGACTGTGAGTCGTGAACCGAAGCGATTGAGAAATACGGGAGCTTCACGCCCCTTGGTTTCCTTCTGCGAAAACTCACGAATGGGCATGTAGGCGCGAAGAGCTTCAATCGCATATTTGCCCAACGGTGCCAAACGCTCTTTACGACCTTTACCACGAATGCGCGAGATCTCGTCGCTGAAGTCGAGATCGCCGTCGTTTAGCCCGACGACTTCGCTTACGCGCAGACCAGCCGAATACATCGTCTCGAGTATCGCTCTATCGCGCAGCCCCATCCAATCACCTCGACCGGGAGCCACTAGCAACTTGCCTATCTCCTCCGTGGTCAAAAAGTGCGGTAACTTCCGTGCTCCTCTTGGATTGCGAAGCGGTTTAGCCGGATTCGACGAACACATCTCCTGCCGCTGAGCGTAGCGGTAGAAGCTGCGGAGTGAGGCCAGCTTTCGCGCAATGCTGGTTTGCGCATAACCAGCGTCGTGAAGCGCCGCCACGTAGCCTCGCAAGTCTCGCGGCGTCACGGCCGAGGCTTGCGTGTTGGCCCCCAAGGTATCGATAAGATAGTCAGCTAGGTCGATCAAGTCTTCTCGATAGGACTTGATCGTCAACTGCGACGAGTTGCGTTCGATGGCTAAATAACGCAGGAACTGAGCGATTTGTTGATGCATTACTTTGGCTTCCGCAACACTCTAGCTTCCGCAACTTTGGCGTCCGCAACTTTAGCTCTCGGCCATCGGGGCCATCGGGGCCAGCAGGGCCACCAGGCTCTCGCTCTCCTAGATGATGTCCTCTTCGTGGCGGAACGAAAATCGTTGTGGCTTACTCGGCTGCGATGTTTGCGATTCCGATTCGGTGGCAGAATTGCAAGCGCTGATTTGGTTGACCAAATCTTGGTAAGCGATCTCACGAACTTTCTTGCTCATGACTGCGGCGTCATACCACGAGAAGCTCAACTGCGGATCTGCTGCATAGCGACCGAGCGTACGTAACATCTCGACACGATTCTCATCGTTGTACAAAAAGATGTATCGCTCCTCGCCCTTGACCATCGCGAGAACGTTGATGTCTTGATTGTTCATGCATGCCTCCATGCAGCATGGGTTTTGCTCAGTGGGTCATTCGATATGCTGGCCATCAATTTGGGTCTGATGGCAAGCAATGATCTGTAAGTCGAGCCCTACAGATCCAGTCGGTCGACCACCGTTGCAAGCAGCCTCTCCCTATGATGATGCTTGCTAAGTGATGACGACATTCGCATAGAGAATGGCTAGCAGAGCTTTGCTGACAAGAGCTGGCTGGCTTTTCCTACGCTAATCGAATTGGAGGCGATGCACTTCCAAGATCGCCTCAATTCGTCTAGCGGGTATATCGGTCCACTGGCCAGCGTAAGACCAAACGGCTCTTGTCCTGCCCACCACGCGAAATAAGCGTTTCAGAAAGATGCGCGTGACAACAGAATCGAATAAAATCTTCACTTCGCTGTAGATACGACTGCCAACCGCCGAAGCGCGCGTCGTCTCGGAAGTAGTAGTATTCGGCTAACTGCTCTGTGAACTCCTCGTCATGACCGTTAAACGTTGTCATGTGCGTTATGATCGGTTCATGCTGAGCCAGCATTGCAGGCGGTTGAGGGCTTGGACCATCTGGTATAAAGCCTCGAGGATCGGGCCAATTTGTAGGCAATGGATTGCGAGTCCACTGCATTTGACCTTGCGCATCCACAAACAAAATTCCAGGTGAATCTGGGTCAACCGGCACATTCGAATCAATCGCTACGCCAGCTTCTGTGCCAGCTATCGAAGGTATCGAACTGTCCGAGTTTACCGGTTTGGCTTGCGGTACTTGCGACTTCAATTGTTCAGCAGCAAGAGCTCGTTGAGCTTCCTGATGAACCCAGCGCGGGATCTTCTTCTCTTCTTTGGTACCCCATGGCAATCCATATCCCGGCAGGATTGGATGGAAAGCTGGATTGGCTGCATACCAACTAACTTTCATCGTCATGCGCGGTGGATAGTAAGGTTGATAGTCAGTCACCGATCCCACCATTACGACGTCGACGCCAAGTGACTGAGCTAGAGCTTGAAAGTCTTCACCATTCCGCAAAGGCCGACCAAACTCGACGACCTTGTTTCGCACGGCACCCAACGGCAAGACTTCGAATCCTCGGATCGCTTGCAGCTCGTGCATGTAAGCTAGCGCTACACGTTCGCCGCTGAGCGTTGGTTCTTCGCTCTGGTTTACAAACGGAAGCACGGCAATTGTCCGAATCTGCGGAAACGGATTTGCTAGCTGCGGCTTATGCTTGATATCTGGCACCAAGGCACAGCCCGAGCTGAGCAGAGCCAAGATAACTACGCACAACGGCCCAAAGCACGCATTGCGAAGCTTGTCAGAGTTTAATGAATGCAATCCGGTCGAGATCACGCCGGAGTCCTTTTGTTGGGAACGAACGAGCTAGTACGAGACTAAAACCAGTGTTCGCCAACACTGCGCACGAATGCACAAGTGTGCCCCCCTTGGCACATCCTTCCTAATCGGCAAGGTTTCTCCAATAGCTTAAGCCTCTTTCCACAAAACTTTAGAATGTTTGATTTTCTCCTCAACAAGCTGCGTCAGCGACGGACTATCCTAACCCGCAGCGTTAGCGAGGGACCGGCTTGGGGTTTTGAAGTTGCGCTTTTTAAAACAAATGGCCAACGTACGCTTGATCACCCAGTCCGTTGCGTTGGACTGGGCTAGGTAAATCGCTGGGCTTTCGGCCCGAAATCCCAGCGAACAAGACGCAACGTCACGGCTAACGCTTCGCTCTACTTGCTCAAGCTCAAATAGTGCTCAAGCGCGATTCTGTTGGATTCAAAGGCCATGCGCTCCAACACGTCCGGTGTTAACTCGGTCCACATCCATCCAGAGACTTCGCTGGCTGCAACGGAAACGACTTGCGAATCGCAAACTTTGGCGAAGT
>CAYWNG010000186.1:4385-10314 GCA_964458685.1 uncultured Pirellulaceae bacterium | reverse complement strand
GTTGCTCCCAATGTTGGCCCTAGTTTGGGGCTCAGCGCTTCCACATTGGACGCATGGCAAGCCGTGCAGCTAAGCTCGGTAACCAGCAATTGCCCAGCCGTTGTAGCATCGATGTCGTCATGCCTCGCAAAGCGTTCAAATCCGACCACAAACGGTGTCGTATCGTCGGCATGAAGCGATTGGCAGGAAAAAAGGATCGCCATAACTTGCGTACAGGCGCAGAACAGGAGCCATCGTAGTCGCGTGTTCAAAATGATTCGAGCTTTTAGAGTTCCATAGTCGGTGGGAATACGCATTCTACGGCTCCCCACCATTTCTATCCATCGACCCAGCCAAAGAACTGGCCGCTTTGCTCGTTTGTAAACCTAGCTCCCTTGCGTGAACCTCGCAAATCGCCGCTTGTATCCCGACTCTCAAAAGAATCGGGGCAGTCAGGGTAAGCGGCGCAAGGGAGAGCGTTCATGCCTGCGCGGATGCGGATGCTTCAAAGTATTGGGGGTGGCTATCGCCTCTTTAGTATCTTCTGAAGCATGTCGGGTTTCGCTTCATCTCGACTGAGACTCAAGTATTTAGGTCCATCGAAATACTGAAGCTGGATAGGCTTCATGAGATAACCGTCTTCGACCAACAAGTTGATTGCCGAAGAATTCGCCGACCGTTGTACCGCGTCGTCCAGGACATCGCGACTCCACTTACGATCATCAATGGCCACGATCTTCATTCCAGGGCCAAGTTTAGCTTTGTCGGCTGGACTGTTCAAACGAATGTCAGTGATTGAGCCATCGCTGGATAACATCATGCCCAGAGTGTCGTAGTGATCAATTCCGGACGGTAATCGAAAGGTTGCTGGCGAAATGCGAGGGCGTTGAGCCGAAGCCTTGAACTCGTATCCGAGCAACTCGGCAACTTTGGGATCGTACGACTCGCGAGTGCTCTCGACTCGCCGCAAGATCAGGCCATCCCAATCGTAGGCTGCTATCGAATTCAGAGTTTCAACAACCTCTTGTCGTGTGAACGCCTTCGGTTTGCTGGTCATCCAATTAGCGGCAGGATCAGTGCAAGCGAAGAACGCCTTGCAGAAATCGTCGAGCGATCGCTGGCCATGGGATTCAGTACGAATGATTGCGTCAGCCTCTAACCAAAAGAGCATGCCTTCCATGTAGTAGTCTTGGCTTCCGCGCAGCTTGGGCCAAGATGGACTGCCATCGCGAAGTACGTGAGATGCCGCACCCGTATCGACAAGTGGTCGCCATTGACGATTCTGTTGATGCACGGCATTGCGAAGTTCGACTCCCACGCGATCACAAAACTCGTCCTTGGACATCAAGCCGCAACGCGCTTCGACTAATTCACCTAAGTATTGTGTGAGTCCTTCGTAAACCCAAAGCAAATCAGTTCCCATCGGAGAATGGAAGTCGTTAACAACCATTCCAGCGGGACGACGATACTTGCCACACCAAGAATGCAGATACTCGTGAGGAATCAACAGCCTGGACCAGCCCTTAAGTGACGCCAACGAACGTAGCGAACTGGGGGGCAAGACATTCATCGTGGACCTGGAATGCTCCAATCCGTTCGAAGGCATCTGATCCGTGATGGCGAGCAAAATATCGAAGTGATCAAACGGCTGCGAGCCAGTCAACTTGGCCGTTTGAACCACCATGCGCTGAAGACACTCGACAATGGACTTATCTAGGTCCACAGCCTGAGGATGTTCACTGAATACGTGCAACACATGCGGAGCGAGGGCGACTTGAGCCTCTTTCGTGTCAAGCTGGAAGGATCGATAATACAGTCCACACATGATTGGACTATCGACAAAATTCTGAATGCTTGTTGGCGCGAAGCTGACTTGATCAGCAACATCCTCTGCCTTGCGTTGCATCGCCGCTGCTGCACGCCAACCTTTGGGCAAAAGCAACTTCGTTTGGATCAGCGACTCGTCGGGGCTTTGGCCTTCAGGATACAACAGAACTGTGCCAGGGCTGATCAAGCCAACCATGGAGCCGCCGAAGGTATCATGCCCCATCGAATTGGTCGTGGGCTGATTAGCGATGTAACGTATCTGAGCTTCAATCTCGGTTGTATTGGGTGGTACCTGTAACTCGACGCGATAGACCTCACCGGGAGTGCGAGTCCAATTCAGTACGTTACCGTCGTGTGAAGTAAAGGTCAGACCAGCCACATTGGCGATTGGCCCGCCTGGTCCGTGGGAGCCTGGAACCCATTTGGGATACCACAGCGCGACGACTTGCGACTGCGTTGACGATTCGACTGGAATTCGCAATGTGGCGCTCAGCAGCTTTCGGGGTAGATCTCGAGCATCGATCTCGATGGACATCGGTCGTGCTTGACCCCAAGCGGAAGAAATGGCGAGGCAAACCAGCCCCAACGCGGCAACTGCGACACGAAGCGTCTTTTGAATCGTCATATTCATAGGTGGTGTGTTCTCGCCATAGGGTGAACTTGGTGGAATTCGCCAGAATTCGTTATCAGAATTGATCAGCACGGGAGTTCAAGAGGAATCTCGCTGAGCCAGCCTGAAGATGTGAAGGAGCCTAAGTATAGTTCACCTTGTGCCGACTCCGAGGGGTTAGAGCATTTCAGAAATTCTTTTTCGCAGTTGGTCGACTACGGCTAAAACCAAACGACTAACTGACGTAAAGCAAAAGACGGTCGTTGGACCCCAGGTCGCCGTCCACACGGGTTAATTCACTGACAACCAGGAGATTTCAATGCAAACACCAGCTCAAAAAGAACACGATTGGCTTCATCAAATGATCGGAACATGGAATATGGAGTCCGAGTGCAAGATGGGCGAGAACGATGCCCCGATAAAGACGAAGGCTAGGGAGGTCGTCAAGTCGCTAGGTGGACTTTGGACTTGTGCAGAAGGTGAGATGCTGGACACAAACGAAGGCGTACAAAGTGTCATGACGCTCGGCTACGATCCGATCTCTAAAGCCTTCGTGGGAACCTTTGTCGCTTCCTGTATGGCTTACCTTTGGGTCTACCGAGGGCAGCTCGATTCCTCTGGGGCGACGCTCACACTAGACACCGAGGGACCGAGCTTCAGCGGCGAGGGCCTAGCGAAATACCAGGACATTATCACGATTCACTCCAAAGATCATCGAACTTTAGAATCGCAGATCCAATCTGCCGATGGATCATGGACTAAGTTCATGCTGGCTCATTATCGTCGCCAGCAGTAGTGCTAAGTGCGATCCATGCGAAGTTGTACAACTGGGTAATCTGTAACGCGAGGAATAACTTGCTCACAGATTGACTCTGACAGAGTACGATGAAGAAAGAACGGTGCGCTGTTGAGCTGTGCTCAATGGCTGCCTATGGATTGAAGATTGCGATAGGATGTCGCAAGATGCTAGCAATATAAAGGTCTCAGGGATGAGTCGTCGAGGATTTGCGATTGGCGTCGGACTACTGGCGTCGACTTTGAGTGCCAGTGCTGTTGCTCAACAGCCTCAACCTGGTTATCTACCTCAACCTGCTCAGATGAGTACGCAACCGAGACAGCCTGCTTACCCACAAGTCAGTGCGGCAACACAAGTCAGTGCGGCATCACAGGGCGGTGCAGTGTCCCAAGGTGGTGCAGTGTCCCAGGTCAGTGCGCCAGTGGGATATTCACAAGACCCCTACGTTCATCCTGGCGTTCCACAGCAAGGCTATCCTCAGAGCGGATGTGGTCACCCTGGCTGTACCACATGCGGATCAGCCGCATATGGTCATGGCGGGTACCCACAAGGTTACGGTCAATGTAGCGATGGGCAATGCGTTCAAGAGCCTTCCAAGTTTTGGACTTCGTACTACCGCAACACGCGATGGCCGATGCCTTTCCGAGCTCAGGACGTTTCGTCGGTCACTCAGCATTTTGACATCCAACGCGAAAATGGATGGCGGATGCACAATACAATTGGGCATGCAATGTTTGATCAGCACACCAACTCGCTTACGCAAGCTGGTCGCAATCACATTCAGTCGATCCTCCGAGACAATCCATCGAATCGCAAAGTTGTGTTCGTATTGCAAGGACAAAATCCAAAGCAAACATCAGCTCGCGTTCAATCCACAGAGCTTGCGATCTCCGAACTGCTACCAGTGGGCGATCTGCCACCAGTTTATGTGACCGACCGCGATGCTCCAGGTTCCTCTGGAGCATACCAAACTGCAGTTAATCGAGCCTTGATGGGATCAGTTCCAGTGCCACGACTAACCTCAGGCGGTGGCGGAGCGGGTGGAGCGCCCAGTGCAGGGGCTAGCGGTGCTGGTGCTTCTGGCGGTGGTAACGGCCCATAATCGCATCGAAGTCTAGCGGCTTGAAGACAGCACCTTGAAGGCAAGCGGGCCTAGGCGCTGCATTCAGTTGCTTCAGATGCATTCAGCGATCGCGCCGGCGGCGAGGCTTTCGGCGGCGAACGAAATGGCAGGAAACAGGCTGCTTAGTTGAAGAGTCCAGACTATACTGGACTCTTTTCCTTTGTGGTCTCTACCTTTCGTTCCCTGACGCACGAGTTCTGGTCGCTTGATCGTCCGCTTTAAAGTCCCTGAAAATCTGCCTTTTCCTGCCAGAACCGTATTGGGCGCGGTTCAAATGGCGTTGAAGATCAAGCGACGAGCCGCTGAAGTGGTGATTCACGAAGGTGGCGTCACGTGCCGCGGCAAACCGCTCATCCAAACCCACTTGCGTCTTGAAGTGGGGGACACGCTGGACATCGACTACGCTCCACAGCCTGTCCGGCAACCCAAGAGCCGAGGAAGCAGCCAAGATCGATTTGAAATCGTCTTCGACGACGACACTCTGATTGTTGTCAACAAGCCAGCCGGTCTGCTCACCGTTCCCACGCCCAAACGCGAACCCAACACATTGCAGTCTCAGATTCGCAAGTGGCTGGCGCGACAACAGCCGGGAGCTCAAGCTGTCTGTGTCCACCGCTTGGACAAATTGGTTTCCGGGCTATTGGTTTTCGCCAAGAGTTTCGAAGCCGCGGATCTAATTCGTTCGCAGTTTGAAGCTCGGAAACCACAACGCTTGTACTCGGCAATTGTGGCAGGTGTTCCGAAAGAGTCGAAAGGTACGATCCGTAGCTATCTTTCAACCGACAAGGACTTGACCCGCCGTTCTTCCGACGATCCAAGCCAAGGCGAACTTGCTATCACGCACTACCGAGTCAAAGAAGCTTGGGATGGAGTCGCTCTACTAGAGATCAAGCTTGAAACCGGCAGACGCAATCAAATTCGAGTCCACATGGCTGAAATCGGTCATCCGGTCTTGGGCGATCCTCGGTACCACCGACTGAGTGCAGAACATCCGCTGTGGCCCTATGAACGCATCGCGCTGCACGCCGAGACACTCGCGATTATCCACCCAATCACTCAGGACGACCTTCGATTCGTCGCACCTTGGCCTCAAGAGTTTCGCGACTTAAGAAAACGACTTCGACCGCGAGAAAGCTGAGTTCTCGGGCAAACGGACAAAAAGAAAAAACCAGCGAACCCCGTCTATGTTACTAGCGTCCCGAGTGCATGTGCGCGGATAACGATTCAATTCGGTCTGCAACGGGTCAAAATCAAAGTCAGCGCCCGGTGAAGATCAGGTTGACGGGGGTCGTATCCTCAATGGATTTCGGAGCAGGATATGATGCCGAAATCGAAGTTGAGTCGAGATCAGTGGCTGGCGTTGGTCGCAGAGTATGCACAGAGCGGCTTGAACGTAGCTGAGTTCTGTGCTGCTAAAGATGTTTCCGCTCAGTCGTTCTACCAGTGGAAACGAAGGTCTGAAGGTTGCTGGCCTTCTGCTAAAGCTGAACCACAAGGCGAAAGTGACGCCAGCAAATTTCCCACGTTTGTTCCGCTAAGGTTAGCGGGCAGCTTCGAGCGAGTTGAAGTGGAGCTGGCTGGAGGTGTCTTGGTT
>CAYWNG010000186.1:0-4375 GCA_964458685.1 uncultured Pirellulaceae bacterium | reverse complement strand
CACAGTTTTGACTGGAACATAGGTACGTACTACAATCCCAACTCAACCTCCAAGCTTTTTCTGGAACAATCCCAACATCTCACCAATCACCCTCGTCCTGGCCCTCTATACATCAAAACGCCTCCAGGGCTGTAGTGAATGCGCAGTGAACTCAATCGCACAACCATAAAATCATTGCACTACACATTCACTACAGCTATACCACTCGCCCAATCCCTCCGGCACACTGACGGAATCGACTACCAAATACGATTCTCTGGGCCGAACAGTTGCTACAACGACTTGGCTATCAGCCCGAGGTCAGATCGATCCGCTCGCGCCGCCGATTGCTGGACTGGGTGGAGTTGCTCAAAGCGAAGGCCTAACGACTCAATATCTCTACGATGACAATCTGGCTGATGGCGTTGGGCTCGATGGGTCCGCGGGCGTCTCGCCCGCAATTCTTCCAAGCTCATCCCCGACCTGGAAAGTCTCCCTCGTCAGCGCGCTCACCAAGCTAGCAGCCGCCGAAACCGCTGGTGGTGCTGCTCTCACCTTCAGCTCAACATCGCCAGGTCGAGCTTCCGTGGTGATCAACCCCGAGTTCGAAGTCTCATTTACAATCAGCGATGCTGCTGGTCGCACAGTAATGAGCGGCAAACTGCCGGGGTGCGCGGGCGTCCCGCCCGCTTCTGACCCCAACAGCCTGTTGACCTGGTCCTGCCAGGCACATGACACCGTCACCGCTGTAGCGGGCTTCGGCAATTGCCTCGAATCTCGCTCCATCGATGCCTTGGGCCATACCACCAAGAGCCTAACCGATGGTGCTGGTAGAACGCTCCGCTCAATTGATCAACTCGGCAATGCCACAGTCTTTACCTACGATGCCGGTGGAAATCAGCTCTCAGTGCGTGATCCCAACAGCGTGGGACAAGATGTTGTTTACGACTCGTTGGGTCGAGCCGGCCTCACCACCGACACTGCCAATCACACTACAAACAGTACCTACGATAAAGCTGGCAACAAAATTGCCGCTATTGACGGCAAAGACCAAACCACCAGCTACAAATTCGATGCTCGCGGGCGTCAGAAGTCTCAAACCGACCGCATCGCGGGAGTCACCTCCTACACTTACTTGCCTTCGGGTCAATTAGCTTCGCTCACCGATGCTGAGAATCAAACTACCAGCTACACCTATGATGATGCCGGTGGCAAGCTGACCGAACAATATCCTGACCACACTTCTGGCAATCCTGGCGATAGCACTTACGGGATCGTGACCTTCGTTCTTGACGCCGCAGGGCGAGTCTCCCGCAAGCAGGATCAAAAGGGCGATACCTGCACCTTCAACTACGACTTCGCTGGACGACTCACAAGCCGTGACTACCGCACGGAGTCAGCAATAGTCCCTCCGGGACAATTGCTGACTCCGACCAGTTCAGCTACGACAAAGCGGGCAGGATGCTAACGGCCTATTCTGGCCGTTACAGCAATACAGTGGGCTATGCCTACGACGCGGCAGGAAGAAAAAAGACAGAAAGTCTGACCATTGCTGGGCAGACTTACACCACCACGACCGAGTATAATGCCAGAGGTCAACTCACTAAGTACACCTACCCAGATAGCACGGTTGTCGATCGAAGCTATACGGCTCGTGGTGAACTGTATCAACTCAAGCATGCCGGAGCGACAATCGATACTAGGGTTTATGACAACGGGGGTCGGATGATCAGCTCGATTTACAACAATGGTGTTGTCGATACAAGAGCCTACGGATCAGACAACACGCTATCGTCGATCACCTTTACAGGCAGTGGCACTTCGATTGGCAATCTCAGCTATGGCTGGGACAACAATCACAACAAAACCTCAGAGACCATTACGGGTACCATGAGCAACTACGGCTTCAGCATTCCGACAGATGGTTATGATGGCGAAGACCGATTGGTCTCGTTCAATCGCACCAGTGGTCTAAGCCAATCGTGGAATCTCTCGGCTGTGGGTGATTGGAACAGTGTCACTACCAATGGCACTGCTCAGACCCGAACTCACGGCCCAACCCACGAGCTGCTCACTGGAGCAGGTAGCAATGTGAGTACGGATCTTAAGGGTAACATTACTTTAATCCCTTCTTCCCTCAGACCTAATGCCTCCAGCGTCACCTCTACCTGGGACTTTGATAACAGATTAGCAAGTGCCACAACGGGCTCGACGACTGTCAGCCACCAGTACGATGCACTCGGTCGCCGAGTGGCCCGAACATCGGGCAGTTCAACGACTGTGTATGTACAAGCGGGTCAGCAAACAATTGCCGATTATGCATCGGGAGCTGTACCAGCCTCCTCAACCTATCGCTACTTGTACGCCAGCTACATCGATGAACCCGTCATGCGCTGGACCACATCCAGTAGCACGCCGGTTTACTACCATCGCAACCAGCAGTACAGCGTCACTGCTCTGACTGATTCCTCTGGTGCAGTACTTGAGCGCTACGCCTACACGGCCTACGGCGTGCCAACAATCGCCAACGCCTCCGGTGGTGTTCTCAGTTCGTCAGCTCTGAACAACCGCTACACCTACACCGGTCGCGAATGGGATTACGACATACAGCAGTACCATTTTCGGGCTCGAATGTACGATCCTGGACTAGGAAGGTTCTGCTCCAGAGATCCTATTGGGTTTTTTGGAGGAATCAACGCATTCGCTGTTCATCACACATTGCAAGGCTGTGATCCCTTAGGATTGAAGCCTTGGATCGTTGGACCTGAGGCTGCCGCAGTTTCGTTTATCGCACCGTTCAAGCCAACTGCAGAACTGGCACAAGAAGTTTTTGATGAAGCGAATAAAGCCACAGGAAACCAACTACAGCCTGGGGACCTCCATGTTATTATGATCTTTCTTACCGAACTCGCACGATCCGCGAATCCCTCACCGGCAGCGACCTACGCAACATGGGACACATTGCTCAAGTCGCAGGAATATAGGGGTTTTGGTAGGCTTCAAGTTGAAATTTCGTGCAATTGCGGATACTTCATTGAAGACATGAATACTCCGCACTTCCACGATCAAGGATGGACGCCGTTTCGACTACCAAATGGTTACACGGTCAAATACGATCAAGGCGAAGGGGAGGGATCTCTAGATGTTACGTTTGCTGATGACATTTCATCTCCCGTTTGGACGAATAATTCCAAAAATGCATTTTGTGTTAGAGCCGTGCTTAAGAATCAGTTCCGAATTGGCTTTCTTGGCCAGTTAATCGCGAAGATCGCTTTCAATACAGGTGTTCCATTTGTTTGGGCCGACATCGAGTATAGAATGTGTTGCGATTCGACCTACTCCATTGAATGGTCAGGTAGTAATTTCCCAACTCACTGGGCATACTTGGATAAATCAAAGGTGGGAGGGCGACCACAAAAAGATCTTGCTGCATTTACATTTAGAACACCCAATGCGCGAGCTGCTGGAGGTGTTTTCCATGCGATTTCGGGCTCAGGTGTATGGGTTGACAAATGATGTTTCGAATAGTTTTGGTCGTTGCATTAGCCAGCACGGGATTTAACGTTTCGTCGGCTCAAGTTACTTTGCTGACGTACGAACAGCTCGATTCAAAGGCAACAGAGCAGCTTGGACAATTATCTAGAGCTGAATTTGCAGTGTTCGCAGTCGATTTTTTGTCACAGCACTCCCTAAATTCACTTAGCGAAGTTCTCGTAAGGAAACCGTATCCTTCACTCCGATTAGCCGCCTACTATGCTTCGATAGAACGGGAGGCAGGTCTGAAATACATCCAGCTAATGCGTCTTCTGATAAATGCCGAAAGCATCATTTTCTATGATGCAGAAGTGCAACTACTGGAGAAAATCGATAGACGGGAGCTTGAACCTGTCGTTGCTAACTTTCTCGCTCAAGAGCTGGATGAGCAAAGATTAGGTAATCTACAATTCATTTTGCGAAGTATGCCTGTGTACGACGAGGCAGGGATGAAAACAGTTCTCAAGAATGAATCGATAACCGCTAGTGGCTTGGCAGTTTGGGTAGAGGAGTTTTGCAGAAGAAATCGAGATTGGCAGTCTTCGTCAGTGAAACCGCTTGTTATCGAAAGCATGAGCAAGATAAAGAATGTTCCTGGACGTCCTCAGGTGACCATTTTGTGGAATTTTCCCTTTAATCAGGCCACGGACGTAATACCACATATTCGTTTCATTTTGGATGATGCGACCATTCAGGAGCCCCTTGTACTGCTGGTATTGAACAGGTTCAAGCAATTAATTGCGGAAAACGAGAAAATGTTGATAGCCGAGTCTCGCAACAAGGACCTTGCAGAACAAAGACTGGAAAAGATCTTAAGAAAGAACGATAAATAGTGACAGATGGAGGACAGATGGTGCCATCC
>CAYWNG010000185.1:0-10380 GCA_964458685.1 uncultured Pirellulaceae bacterium | reverse complement strand
CAGACTCCCAAGAAGCGTGGTAACACCTGGACTAAAGGCAAAAAATTGCCTTTCACTGAGCTTGTCAAAATGGACCGGTTTTTCTCGCCAGTCGACAAGCGTGTCTATAGCAAGATCGAGTATAGCTCAAGCTACTACCAAATGACGGTCAGCTTAGATCCCGTAGACGCAGCACTCGAGCTGATTGGGCAATCGAACGTACTATTTGACGGTGAGCCATGCAGTGTAGAGCATTTGAACCTGCGGGTTCGTTTGGTCACGGAAAATGAGTCAAGCTGTTTCGAGTTTGGAGAGGAGGATTGCATTAATTCTCTTTCAAATAACGGAATGATCGCTGTCGACCGTGATGCTCAAGTCCTACGAGTTTGCCAATTAACGCCTGAGCAGACTAAGTGTATCGACCTGCTAACAGATGTTCCGGTCGTCCCTAAGTCCCTGACGAACGAACTCGTTGCCATAGCTCGAGTTGCTCAGCAGCATTTGACCGTCGAATTGCCAGAGCAGTTCGCAGGCGAAACAGTTGCAGACCCAGGTAAGCCGATACTCCTACTGTTACTCGATAACAATGCGAATCTCAGCTATGGTTGTCGAGTCAAGCTGGAGTCAGGTCGCGTCGTGATCCCAGGCCAAGGACCCTCCATCAAAGTCGAGACGCGTGAAGGTAAAACGATTCAACTGACGCGCTCTATGAAGGACGAAGTAACCCTTTGGTCGAAGTTGAGCGAGAAGTTGGATCTTCCGCTTCATCAAATGACTGGCGTCATCAGTGGGTTTGATGAAGTGATGGCCTGCATGCAAAAAGTGCGGCAACTGGAATGTGACGAAGCTACTAAGCTTGAGGTGCTGTGGGATCAAAAGTCGGAAAAGCCCATTCGAATGTTGGGCAACATCACACCATCCAACTTGCGAGTCTCTGTTCAAAAAAGTCGCGACTGGTTGCAGTTGTCGGGCGAGTGCGACTTTGGCGATTCGATGATGGTCTTGGGAACGTTGCTGCGTAACCTAAGAGGTGTTGAAGCAAGCGCGATTCAAGGCAACTACGTTCGCCTTGGCGATCATGGCTGGGCAAAGATTTCTGATGCTCTGCGCAAGCAACTTGGCAAACTGCACGACTCGGTGAACGAAGATCGCAAGAATCTGGTCTTCGATGCCAGCTCAGCCAAAGTGGTTCAAGACTTAGCCAACCATCAAATTCAAGTCACCGGTACCTCCGCTTGGACTCAATGTTTAGAGCGGATGGAGCGATCGAAGCATATCTCGCCCGAGCTACCCAAGAACTTGAATGCTCAGTTGCGTGACTACCAGCGCGAAGGCTATTGCTGGATGAGCAGGCTGGCCGAATGGGGCGTTGGTGGCGTGCTCGCCGACGACATGGGATTGGGAAAGACGTTGCAAACACTGGCGGTGTTGCTCGATCGTTCGAAGTTAGGTCCAGCACTAGTGATAGCGCCGACCTCTGTGGGCTTTAACTGGGTCCGCGAAGCTGAAAAGTTCACGCCGGATCTCAAACCGCACTTGTACCGCGAGACTGATCGTGAGGACTTTTTATCGAACATCGGTCCAGGGGATCTAGTCGTTTGTAGTTACGGCTTAGTTCTTCGTGACTCGGAGAAGTTGTCCAAAATCGATTGGGGCACTTTGGTTTTGGACGAAGCGCAGGCAGTCAAGAATGCTAGAAGCAAGACCGCGACCGCGATCGCGGATCTTAAGGCTGACTGGAAGGTTGCGCTCACTGGTACACCTGTTGAAAATCATCTCGGCGAACTTTGGAGTTTGTTCCGATCCATTTCGCCAGGTGTGTTTGGTGGTTGGGAGCAGTTTAGAAAGCGCTTTGCCGCGCCAATTGAAAAAGACAATGACGAAGACCGACGCATGGCACTTCGCGAACGCATTCAGCCGTTCGTATTGCGACGGACTAAGCAAGAGGTGCTCAAGGACTTGCCGCCACGCACCGAAACAAACCTCTACATCGACTTGTCGCCCGAAGAGCGTGAAGTCTACAACCGCGTTCGACTATCGGCCGTCGGTGAGCTGGATGAAATTGCCAAGTTGAGCGACATTCAGGACCAACGCTTTAAGATGTTGGCTCTGCTCACACGACTACGCCAGCTTTCCTGTAGTCCAAAGCTAGTTCACAGCGACTGGCCGACGCGTTCTTCCAAGCTTCAACAACTTGCCGAGACGCTTTTGGAATTGCGTGAGGAAGGTCACCGGGTTTTGGTGTTCAGCCAATTTGTTACGCATCTTGAACTGATTCGACAAATGCTGACCGAAGAGGGAATCTCCTTCCAGTACTTAGATGGTTCCACCACTCCGAAAGATCGGCAAACGCGAGTCGACGAATTTCAGAATGGAAACGGCGATGTGTTCTTGATCTCGCTCAAGGCTGGTGGAACAGGATTGAACTTAACCGCTGCGGATTATGTGATTCACACCGATCCATGGTGGAACCCCGCCGTTGAAGACCAAGCCACCGACCGCGCGCACCGCATCGGTCAAGACAAACCTGTGATGGTCTATCGCTTGATTGCGAAAGGGACCATCGAGGAAGAGATTCTCAAGTTACACGACAGCAAACGCGATCTCGTGGCTGGAATTCTTGAAGGTAGTCAGGCGGCTGGCAAACTTTCCACCGCAGATCTCATGGAGCTGATTCGAAAGTAGAGCTAGCGGCTTGTTGATTTAATCCCAACCCGACGCGTAAGCGAGGGACGGTTTTAAGGCACGAAGTGCCGACACATCCTCTGCCGGGGCTGACACGCCCCGGTTTTGAGGCCGTTGAGCCGTTGAGCCCCGAAGGCGGCGATACATCAATAGTATGTGTCGTATTGTGTGTCGACCCTTCGGGCCTAAAATCCTGGGAATTCTCATAGTCCGGTGCCTGCGACACCGGCAAAGGTTGTATCGGCACTTCGTGCCTAAAACCGACTGTCCCTCGCTAACGCATCGGGTTGGGAAAGACACTGGAGATCCAAATGAAACGCCGCTGCTTTTTACCGGCTGCTACCCTGTTGGCGAGCGCCCTAGTACCCGGACATCCTGTCCATTCTTGCGCCGCGCCCGCAAACGCAACAACGCAGCGCAAGTTAAGAATCGGCCAGATTGGTGTCGCCCACGGACATGCCTCGAAGCTGTCCGTCTACAGGCAGTCCGAAGACTATGAAGTTGTTGGAATCGTCGAGCCCAATCGTGCTCTTCGAGACCAAGCGAGTGGACAAACGGCATTCAAAGATGTGCCCTGGATGACACAGGAGCAACTTCTGAACTATCCCGAGTTAGATGTCGTGTTGATTGAGACATCACCTAAAGAATGCCTTGCCGCAGCTCACGATTGCATCGCTGCAGGAAAGCACATACACCTGGATAAGCCAGCGGGCGAGTCGTTGCCACAGTTCGAAAAACTGCTCAAGCTCGCCGAACAACAGAAGCTGATGGTGCAAATGGGTTACATGTACCGCTACAACCCCGCGGTGCAGCTATTACGGTCGATGTTGTCTCAAGGTTGGCTCGGCGAGATCTTTGAAGTTCACGCAGTGATGAGCAAAGTACTTCCCAAATCGGACCGCGATAGCTTGGCAATCTATCCCGGCGGGATGATGTTCGAGTTAGGCTGCCACTTAATCGACTTAGTGGTTGCGATGCTTGGTGAACCCGATCGAGTATCCGCACACTCGCAACATGCATCAATTCAGAAAGATCAACTCAAAGACAACATGCTGGCCGTTCTGGAGTATCCACGAGCGATCGCATCGATCAAGTCCAGCGCCATGGAGGTCGAAGGGTTTGCGCGTCGTCACCTAGTTGTTTGCGGAACCGAAGGTACTTTTCACATTCAACCGTTGGACAATCCCTCCGTTCGACTGGCACTCAGCAAGCCTCGCGGCGATTACAAAGTGGGCTATCAGGATATCGAGCTTCCCAAGTATTCACGCTATGTAGCTGATGCTGCGGACATGGCGCAAGTCGTTCGCGGCCAGAAGCAGAACGACTACAGCTATCAGCATGACTTAGCCGTCCAGCGAACCGTGCTCAAAGCATCCGCGCTGCCGCTGGTATAGTTAGGATATCTGCCGTGTTTGGTAGGTTCTTATCTGCCGGAAAGAACCAGAGATGACTGAGCGTTGTGTTTGAGTCAGCAGTTCTGAAACTCTGAACCGAAGTAGCGAGTACGCCGGCGTCCCGCCCGCAATTTCGCTAATTCTCGTGTGATTCTGTGGGAATTACGACCGCAGTCGCGGGGCTGTTTTCCATAGTTTTGAGGCGAACATCTACTTTTAGGTCCTACCACGGTACCAAACTTACTTGTAGTTGGATTTTGAGTAACGACAATAAACTGGTTTTAAAAATCAATTAAACAGTGCTTTTCTCATGAGTTCTCATCGATGAAACTGTTGCCTTTTCGTAAGTACTTTTTTTCCAAGAGCGGTTCAAGCGTCGCGCGGGGCCGCGGCGCTCACATGACGTTCGCAAAGAGTCGTATTGGCAGCACGCTCAGCCGAGCAGGTACAACGCTCAAGCGTCAGTATTGGCTTTGGCCGATCATCGCAATGTTCATTCTCTCGGCTATCGGATTCCTAGTGCAGCGTAGTATTTCGTCGACGATGAAGGCTAGTTTGGCTTCGGAGTTGCAAACGCTGCTCAACGTCGAAACGGCCATGCTCGAGAACTGGTATGCTTCGCAGAGGAATTCTGCCGAGCTAATCGCGAACAACTCCGAAATCCGTCGCTTGTGTAATGACTTAGTTCTATCGCATTCTGACTTAGAGGCTAATAAGGCAACTCTCAATCGCCAGGAGAGTCGCGTTGCCTTGGAGCGGCTGATCATGTCGCAACTCAATCTTCGCGAGCATCAAGGGTTTGTGGTTACTGATCGTGAACATCGCATCTTGGCTTCGAACCATGACGAGCTTGTAGGCAAGGAGCACCTTACGCAGTTCAACGATTTCATCAACGGTGCGCTTGACGGAAAGCTTGTTGTATCAGCACCGTTTCAGAGCGTCATCGCTTTGAAGGATAGCTCGGGGAATTACCGCGCGGGAATGCCAACCATGTTCGTAGCAGCACCGGTGCGCGACGATCGCATGCAGGTTTGTGGAGTCCTCGCGCTGCGAATACCTCCCGAACGTGAGTTCACTCGAATTCTCCAGTTGGGTCGAGTTGGCGAAAGCGGTGAGACCTATGCCTTTAACAAAGAGGGCACGATGGTAAGCAATAGTCGCTTTGATCAGAGCTTGATCTTGAGCGGAATTCTAGCCGATCAACCTGACTCACAATCGATCCTCAATCTACAGCTTCGCGATCCCGGTGGCGATATGACGGAAGGCTACCGACCATCGAAGCGTCGTGCGGAGATGCCTCTCACGAAGATGGTGGAGACAGCCATCAGCGGCAAAGATGGAATCGATGTTGAAGGTTACGCAGACTACCGTGGTGTTCCTGTCGTAGGTGCATGGAAGTGGCTGGCTGATTACAACATCGGCGTAGCGACGGAGATCGATCGTGCCGAGGCATTTCGTCCGATGACGATTCTATCTCGAGTTTTTGCGGGCCTATTTGGCATGCTTTTCATTGCCTCCGTCGCTATTCTTGGATTTTCAATCGTCGTTGGTCGCATGCAGCGAGAAGCTCAGAAGGCTGCGATCGAGGCACAGCAGCTTGGCCAGTATCGACTTGAAGAAAAGCTCGGCTCCGGTGCGATGGGGACTGTTTACAAGGGGCATCACGCGATGATGCGGCGACCAACGGCAATCAAGCTGCTGAATCTGGATCAAATTAGCAGTGCCTCAGTTGCTCGATTCGAACGCGAAGTACAAATCACTTGTCAACTCACGCACCCCAATACCATCGCAATCTTCGATTATGGGCGGACTCCTGAGGGTGTGTTCTACTACGCCATGGAGTATTTGGACGGCGTTGATCTACAGCAATTGATCGATCAATATGGGCCGCAACCGGAATCTCGAGTGATTCAGATTCTCTTGCAGATTTGTGGTTCGCTCTACGAAGCACATACCCAAGGCTTGGTGCATCGCGATATCAAGCCAGCCAACATCATGCTCAATCGTCGCGGCGGTCAGCCCGACGTGGTGAAGGTCTTGGACTTTGGCCTAGTTAAGCAAGTCGATGAGAACGACCGAGAATCGGGTTTGGCCGGAACGCCTTTGTACATGTCCCCCGAAGCGATTCAATCACCAACGCTCGTGGATGCGTGTAGCGATATTTATGCAGTGGGAGCCATCGGATATTTCTTGCTAACTGGCAAATGCGTCTTTGATGCAAAGAGTCTGGTGGAGCTGATGCAGATGCATGTAAGCGAAGCCCCGATTCCACCAAGTCATCGCATGAATGTGAAGGTTAGCGAGGACCTGGAGAGTATCATCCTTGGCTGTCTCGAAAAGTCGCGAGCCCGTCGCCCGCAAACGGCGCGAGACTTGGCTCAACAACTGCTTCGCTGTAGCGCAGCCCATGACTGGAAGTTAGTCGACGCCGAGACTTGGTGGATGAGTCATGATCGGAGGCGGATGCAGGCGATTGACGGGCTCAAATTGATGGACTCAACAGCTAGGAGTCTCTTCAATGCCGCACCTGCCGCGCGACAATCGGCAGGATCACCAGCGGGCGTTTCAAATCCGAACGCCTCGATGACCGAGGCAACTGTAGCCGCTACCAACGCGAAAGCCGGGACACCGTCAAACTCGTCAGGAGCTACTAAAGTTGGGCTTGGATTTGATCAGACCATGGTTCAAGACCCAAAGTCCGATGACGAACTGATGTAGATAGTCGCCTTTCGCTCCGCGAAAGTAGCGCCGTTTTTGTCTGAATGCATTGCGCCGACTAGGCATCGGCATTGCATTCGGTTCTTAACCCTGGCGGGATCAGCTACGAGGACGCTACTTTCGCGGAGCGAAAGGCGACAGTCGACGTAGGTTGGGTTGAGGAACGAAACCCAACAACCAGTAGGTCTATGCTTGGAAGACGCCAGGGACTGGCGTGCCACACTCTCTAACGCTACTTTCGCGGAGCGAAAGGCGACTATCTGAGGCGACAATGCTTACTCGGCTTCGATGAAAAGCACTTTCCAGCCGGTGGTAATGCCTTCGCGGTAGGGAATGTGCAGCTCGGCACAAGCCGTGGCGGCTCGATTGTGGCCGATCGCGGGATCAAAGAAATCAGGGATCAGCTCGGCAGTTGTTCCAGAGACTTTAGAAACCTTTGTAAGCGTGGCTTCTTCAAGTCGTGGCATCGAATCTTGTACAAAGACATCGGTGCTGTCTTTGGGAATGTCGGCCTGAGTAGTCGGGGCGCTGTTGAAGCGATCTAGGATCAATCCTCTAGCTGTGCCTGTGCCCCAAGCATAGTCGCGAGTTTCGAAAAGCACAGCTCGCAAGGGAAGGTCCTTTAGCGAATCAAAAATCGACAGTTCGTGAATGAGCAAGGACATGCTCAGTCGACCAATGACCCGAGATTCGTTCTCCGATTTGAGAATGATCGGAACCGACAAAGCGGTTTTGATTTGAGGCTGGCTGTCGGTGTCTTTGTTGGAACTTACGTAGATATTGGAGACGATGATATCTGGTGAGATCTTCGGCGGCTTGCTCTTGAACTCTTGCGATTCGGGGTCCAAGTCTTTAGCACCACCGTGGAAATATTGTCGATACGAGAGATTCTTACCTATAGATGCAAGTTGCTTACCACCGCGGTCCTCTTCTGGCACGCGAGCAATTTGAGTGCCGTTGGCATCGTTGATGAATAGACTGTCGAGCTTAATACCGGATGCTTCAAGCTCGTGAGACAGCTTGTAGAGAAGCATCTGCGGGTCCTTCCAAAGCTCTTTGTCTGATGGGTTGGCCTCAATCTTCTCGAGCCATTCAATCAGCTCCTTCTTCGTCGCTTCCAACTCCAAGAGCGAAATTCTGCGGCTGATTTCGAATCCACCCACATTCGATACCAACGAAGCTGCCATGCGCAAGCGATGCTGCGCAGAAGCTTCGGCGCGAAGCGCCAGTACGCTTTGCCCAGCTAACGCTAGTGCAAGCAAGCCTGAAGCGACCAAAAGTGTGGCAAGGAAGACTAGACTGGCTTTGCGATTGCGACGAACAAGCCGCGTCATTCGCATGCCCCAAGATTGTTTGCAAACCGAAGTGGGCGCGTCGGCCAAATAGCGCTCGATGTCATCAGCCATTTGCAAGGCAGTTTCGTATCGATCCGATGGCTCAACCGACATGGCTTTACGACAGATGGCAGTTAACGCACTTGGTACCTGAGGCTTAATCGAATCCGGAGGCGGCACCTGCCCCTTCATCACCATCGAGCGAACTTTTTCGTCGGGTTCATGCTCCAAGGGACTCTTGCCGGTGATCAGCATGTAGAGGATCGATCCCAGCGAATAGATGTCCGATTCAGGACCAACTAGTTTACTGCCATGCAGTTGTTCGGGACTGGCATAACGCAAGGTCAGGCCGCTGGAGGAGTTCACTCCATCGACACCTTTGAGTTGTAAAGTGCGTTCGCCATAGACACGGAAGCGTTCGTCGCGATCGACCTTGCTGGCACAGCCCCAGTCGATGACAAGCGTCTCGCCGTACTTACCCAGCAAAATGTTCTCAGCCTTCAAGTCTCGGTGCACGATACCGCGCGAGTGAGCGTAGGCGATCGTCTTGCAAACAGCCACCAAGCGGTAAAGCAAGTCTCGGAATTCTTTGTGATCGTCGACCAGCGCGCCAGTATTCTGCCGATGGAATTGCGCTGCCTTATGACGCAGCGTACCACCGTCGAGAAACGGCATTGTGTAAAACGGTCGGCCATCGATAGTCTCGCCTGTGCCATGAATGGCTACGATACCGGGATGGCTCATTCCGCCGATGATTCGCGACTCGCGGAAAAAGTCTTCTTTGTTAGATGTGTCTTGTCGATCGACGCGGAGCAGCTTGACGGCGATTTCACGCGAAAGATCACAATCTTGCGCTCGGTAGACTTCGCCCAGGCCACCTCGGTCATGGAAGGCTTCGAGGTGGATCTCAGTCTGCATGATCACGCGAGCACCATCCAGCTTGTCGGCCATGTCGGCGATCTTGCTTTGGACTTCGGAGGTGCTTTCACGGCGAGTGGCATCGCTGAGGTCGCTTGGTGAGTTACCGAAGCGCTCTTCGAAACGCAAGAGCCTTTCCCATCGCTCCTTCAGTGGTCCAAGTAGATCGGGCCACTGTGCGCACAGTTTCTCTAGATCGATTTCGCGCCCCGCTTCGCGCGCGTCCTCTAACTGCTCAAGAAGATCATCGATGCTAGGTTTGTTCATATCCACTAGAACCTAAAATTCAATTAGATCCGGCTCGAGTTGTTCGGAGAGCCGAAGCTTAACATCGCGCCATCGACGCTTAATCGTCTTGACGTCCACGCCAAGTAGGTCGGCAGCGTCCTGTTGCTTCAGACCTTGATACCATAGTAAGTCGACGATCTCTTTTTCTTTTTCGGGCAGCGAATCCACTAAAATGTGAAATTCGCCCCATGCCGCCAGACGTTTTGGGTCGCTGGTCAAGTTTGCCGAAAATCGCTCACCATCATCATTCGCCGCACTATCACTACCGGACTTTCCGCTGGGAGTCGTCGCGTGATTAGCGGCGATTCCGTTAGCTCCAGTGTGCCGCCGATACAAGTCGATCAGCTCGAATCGCACGTGCCGAGCGGCCAAACGGAAGAAGTGGACGTGATCGTTCACTGCGACCGATGGATCCTCCAGCGCCCGCTGGATTCTAAACCATGCGGCGTGCGCCAAATCTTCGGTCTGTTCCCAACGCCCAACGGCGTCAGAACCATCGCGAAGCATTTTTCGAGACAATCGTACCAGTCGTTCGTAAACAGCAGCGGCCAAACCTTCGCGAGCCGATAGATCGCCAGCTCGAAATCGCTTGACCAGTTGCGTTATATTCTCTTCGGGCACAGACAGCCTCCATCTTTGGGAAACCCGCCGTTGGCTACACAACACGAAGCGTTACCGGGTTTAGAATGTTACAAGTGAAGTTTAGCCTACATGTGCGGGGTAGACGCGTAATTATAGGCGGCAGCTACACCCTGAAAGGCGTTAGAATTGTTATTTTCCCAAAAACCGAATTTCGACTGTCCTTCGGGTGCCAGTTATACCGCTGGAGTAAGTGGTGCGCCTTCATTTCCATAGCCCTCGGTTCCACCGGCTGCGACCAACATGCCGCAAAAACCTCGTTCCCCAATCTTCAGCTTGCTGCTACTACTGCTAGCCTATGGACTAGCAGCTTGGGTTCCAGCGCCCGGGAACTGGCTTCGCGACCTTAGAATTTGTCCTTGGAATCTCTGTCCAGGCATCCAAGTTCAGCACGGTATGCTAGCCCTCATGTTGGTCTGCGCTGG